>NZ_JAMYNL010000106.1:0-512 GCF_040319065.1 Mesorhizobium sp. M0968 | reverse complement strand
CATGGTCAGCGTCGGCGGCAATTTCTACAGCGTGCCCGACGCCACCAGGCGCCGTGTCGTCGAGGTACACACGCTGGCCGAAGAGGTTCGCATCTTCGAGGACGGCGCGCTGATTGCCACCCATCCCATTCTAGAAGGTCGGCACCAGCGTCATGTCGAGCCCGGGCATCGCAACATCCACGTCCACAAGCGCCGACAAAGACTGAGGAACGACGAGGTCATCCTTCATGGCTCAGGCGACAGGGTCGCTCAGCGCCCGTTGGCCTTCTACGATGCCGTCGCCCGGGTGATGGCGAAGGAGCAGCGTCCATGACGAATGCGCTCGATACCACGCCATCCACAATCGACCGGATCCGCCACGATCTCGTCGGCCTGAAGATGCCACGAGCGCTCGAAGCGCTCGATCATATCGTGCGCCGGCTCGAGCAAGGCGAGATCGCCGCCCTCGAAGCCATGGACATCCTCCTCTCGGAAGAGTTGACCCTGCGCGAGAACAGCCGGATCAAGACGGC
>NZ_JAMYNL010000105.1:0-520 GCF_040319065.1 Mesorhizobium sp. M0968 | reverse complement strand
CCGGCAGGGACGCCTCAGGCGTTCAGATTCTGAACGCTATCCGGATTTACGCTGTGGCTCCTGCATTCGGATTAAAGAGCTCGCCGGTTTTAAGCATCGAATGCATAATCACCGCCAGTTTCCGCGCCACAGCCACGGCAGCTCGTTTGAAGCCGATCCTCTCCCGGAGCTGGAGACCCCATGTCCGCAGGGTGCTCTCGGTTGAGCTACGCGTCAGAATAACCGACGCCGCTTCGTAGAGAAGCCCTCGCAAATGGCGGTCGCCGCGTCGGGATATATGGCCTTCATAATCGACTTCTCCGGATTGGTAGCGGCGCGTCGTCAGGCCTATCCAGGCGCCAACAGATCGGGACGTCTTGAAGTTGCCCGGATCTTCAATGGCAGTGGCGAACGAGGTTGCGGTGATGGCGCCGATGCCGGGGATCGACATGAGCATGCGGCATGCCTGGCTCTGACGTGCATCTGCGACGAGCTGGCGCCCAAGCTCGGCGGCACGGATGCGAATGCCGCGCCAGGCCTC
>NZ_JAMYNL010000104.1:0-530 GCF_040319065.1 Mesorhizobium sp. M0968 | reverse complement strand
GCTTGCTCTGAGGGGCGAGCGGCCATGGCACGGTGGTGACGTTGCGATCACCGATTCCCGTGGAAGGGGAAGTGCCATGACCAATCGAGACGTTAGACTGAGCAGAGGCGAGTTGAAAGCGTTGCTGTTGTCGGATGAGGACGGCTTTCGCCAGGCATTGCAGAGTGTCGTGCAGGAGGTTCTTGAAGCCGAGATGACGGAGGCGATCGGGGCCGAGAAAGGCGAGCGGACGGCGGAGCGGACGAGTTACCGGTCCGGCTATTACGAACGCAAGCTGGTGACGCGGGTCGGGGTGCTGGAGCTTCGCGTTCCGCAGGATCGGGCTGGCCGGTTCTCGACGGAGTTGTTTGAGCGCTACCAGCGTTCGGAGAAGGCATTGGTGTCGGCGCTGGTCGAGATGTACGTGCAGGGCGTTTCGACCCGCAAGGTGAAGGCGGTGACGGAGGAACTGTGCGGCCACTCTTTCTCGGCCTCGACGGTGAGCGAGGCGACGATGCGGCTGGATGAGGCGCTCAAGGCGTTCTTCACGC
>NZ_JAMYNL010000103.1:0-546 GCF_040319065.1 Mesorhizobium sp. M0968 | reverse complement strand
GCCGAGCCTGAACTCCCCCTTGAAGTCGGTGCACCACAGATCGTTAGGGGCGGCGGCTTGCGACAATGGCGTGCCCACGGCCTTGCTCGCCCGGTTCCTCTTGCGGGCCTGGCTCACAAGGCCGTGACGGTCGAGCACGGCATGCACGGTGCTTTTGGCCGGGATACGCACATCACCGGCGAGCTTCCTGACCAGCAACTCCCTGATCTTGCGAGCGCCCCAATGCGGCTTCTCGCGCTTGGTCTCGACGATCAGCCGCTCGATCTGCTCGGGCAACTGGTTGGCGTACCTCACCGGCCGCCGCGAGCGGTCGCAAAGCGCCTCCAGCCCTTCCTCCCTATAGCGGTTGAAGATCTTGTAGCCAGTCTTGCGCGAAATCCCGAAATCCCGGCACACATCGCTCATGCCTTCTCCCTCGAGAAGGCGGGCAACGAAACGTAGACGTTCCTCCATCACCGAACACTCTCTCCACGGCATCAACACCTCCGGCCAAAAGCCAAAAGTGTTACCCATGTGTCCGGTACAAAACGTCACCTATGTCTCAGG
>NZ_JAMYNL010000102.1:0-552 GCF_040319065.1 Mesorhizobium sp. M0968 | reverse complement strand
TGCTACACGGCTTCGGCGACAGTGGCGACATGTGGGCGCCTGTTGCGGCAAAGTTGATGCAAGATCACACCGTAATCGTGCCAGACCTGCGCGGCATGGGACTGTCCGCCCATCCCGACACCGGTTACACAAAGAAAAACCAGGCCGTCGACATTGCCGGTATCCTCGACCATCTGAAGATCGAGAAGGCCGACCTCGTCACCCACGATATCGGCAACATGGTGGGTTACGCTTTCGTCGCCCAGTATCGCGACCGAGTCACCCGCTGGGTTGTGATCGATGCGCCGCTGCCGGGCATCGGCGATTGGGACAACATCATCCGCCTGCCGTTGCTGTGGCATTTCAACTTTCGTGGTCCCGACATGGAGCGGCTGGTAGCAGGGCGCGAGCGTATCTATCTCGACCGTTTCTGGAACGAGTTGTCAGCCAATCCGAAGGCCATCGACGAAGCAACGCGCAAGCACTACTCCGTACTTTACGCGCGACCTCACGCCATGCACGACGCCTTCGAGCAATTCGCCGCCTTTAACCAGGATGCGGCGGACAACAAGG
>NZ_JAMYNL010000101.1:0-558 GCF_040319065.1 Mesorhizobium sp. M0968 | reverse complement strand
GCCGTCTTGATCCGGCTGTTCTCGCGCAGGGTCAACTCTTCCGAGAGGAGGATGTCCATGGCTTCGAGGGCGGCGATCTCGCCTTTCTCGAGCCGGCGCACGACATGATCGAGCGCTTCGAGCGCCCGCGGCATCTTCAGGCCGACGAGGTCGTGGCGGATCCGGTCGATGGTGGATGGCGTGGTGTCGAGCGCGTTCGTCATGGACGTTGCTCGTTCGCCATCACCCGGGCGACGGCGTCGTAGAAGGCCAACGGGCGCTGAGCGACCCTGTCGCCCGAGCCATGAAGAATGACCTCGTCGTTCCTCAGTCTTTGTCGGCGCTTGTGGACGTGGATGTTGCGATGACCCGGCTCGACATGACGCTGGTGCCGGCCTTCGAGAATAGGATGGGTGGCAATCAGTGCGCCGTCCTCGAAGATGCGCAACTCTTCGGCCAGCGTGTGTACCTCGACGACACGGCGCCTGGTGGCGTCGGGCACGCTGTAGAAATTGCCGCCGACGCTGACCATGCCCTCCCGGCTGATACGTCGCTCGAGCTTTAGGACCGATCGGAACG
>NZ_JAMYNL010000100.1:0-610 GCF_040319065.1 Mesorhizobium sp. M0968 | reverse complement strand
AGTGTTGAAGAAGTCGGCGATGAAGCCGTGGATCCACTCGCACCGAAGCGTCTTGATTAAGGTCGACGCGACCTCCTCGCCTTAAGTGGCTCGGACGTTTGTTCCGAGGGTGCAAATCTTGGCCAATTTCCTGAGGTTCTGGGCGATGGCTGCAAGGTGGAACTCATCGCGGGCACCACAGGGGCCGCGCAATCGCAATCGATCGAGCTTCAGGATGCGCTTGAGGTGCGCGAACAGCATCTCCACCTTCTTCCGCTGATAGCGTGAGGTCTGGTAGGCGTCTGTCTTTGCGATGTCGCGGGCCATGTCGCGCGCGCCCTCATAGATCGAGCGCAGCACCTTGCGCGCCGGCTCCTTCGGGCAACAGCTGGGCTTCAGGGCACAGGCGTCGCAATCCAGCTTGCTGGCGCGATAGCGCATCATGCCATTCTCGTCGACGAGAGGGTGTGGCATCCGATAGGTCTTCTGGCGCTGCCTGAGCGTCTTCCCGCCAGGACAGATGTATGTATCGGCCTTATGGTCGTAGGTGAAGTCGTCGCGCGAGAAGGTGCCATCCTTGCGCCTAGACTTGTCGAAGACCGGGATATGCGGCTCGATCCCACGCTCATGC
>NZ_JAMYNL010000099.1:0-628 GCF_040319065.1 Mesorhizobium sp. M0968 | reverse complement strand
CGCGACGTCGTTCAAAGCTGGGGGGATCGATCTCCATCAAGCGGTCTGCGGCCTCGACCGCAGTTCGTATCCTGCTGCACAGCGCGAGATTTTCGGCCAGCATCTCTTCACTACGTTGAAGCGCGAGCTCGGTCCGGTGGATGCGCTGCCTGGCATTGGCAACTTCCGATGTCAAAATATCGGCCGCCATCCCGTGGCCGTGGGGTTCCATAGTGTCCATGGGTTTCTAATACATGGGGGGCGATATCGTTCCCTGATGTCGGGCGAAACGGCGGGCCGCAGAAAAGCGCGATGGGCCGAATGACCAATGCACTCCCTGTCAAAACAGCGCCAGAAACAGGCGAACGGCTTCGGCCGCTCTACCTGCCATGGGCAGAGGCGATCACGGTCCAGAGGGTCATTGATCTGTTCAGGCACGACTACAACGCAAGCGACGACACACTCAGGCGGCTGGTGATCAAGCACCGTCTTCACAATCAGACAATGCCCGGTGCTCCGTCGAGAATAAGCGCTCCCGGTTTGGCTATGGCGCTCGCCGGCGATGATGGCGCACTTGCGCGGTTGAGGCGGGACGATCGCGAGCACCCGCACAACTCGGTATTTCAAGCGGCTCGGCATCCCGCGACCC
>NZ_JAMYNL010000098.1:0-630 GCF_040319065.1 Mesorhizobium sp. M0968 | reverse complement strand
GGAACGCAGTACATCACCTTTGCCGCTTCAACATCTCTGGCGGCACATTGGCTGGCGCCTCAGCTCTATGACTTCCAGGAAGAACATCCCGACATCCGGATCAAGGTGGTCGCCACCGATCGCGACATCGACCCGGATCACGAGGTCGATGTCACAGTGTGGGTGCGACCTCGGGATTTTGACAGGGCCAACAGCTGGTTCGTTTGCGACGAGATCATCTTTCCCGTCTGCTCACCCGCCTATCTTCTGTCGCATCCCGCTCCACAGGCCGTCGACGATCTCGTCCACCATCAGTTGATCCATTCATCGGATGCTTATCGCAAGCGCATGGACTGGTCCGAGTGGGTTGAGGCCGCGGGTGGCGATGCGAGCGGGATCAAGCCTAACATTGTCTTCAACGACTCCCAGTTGACGCTTCAAGCGGCCCTGGCCGGCGAAGGAATAGCATTGGGCTGGTCCCTTACGGCCCAGCAACTCGTCAAGAACCGCCTTCTGGTCAGGCCGCTCCCAACCGAGATCCAGACCGAGCGAGCATTCTTCCTGCTGGCCAGCGACGACGTCAGCAGGAACAAGCGATGCAAGATATTGGTCGACTGGTTCCTCGCCCAGTCCGAAGAACTCCGCCAGTGA
>NZ_JAMYNL010000097.1:0-649 GCF_040319065.1 Mesorhizobium sp. M0968 | reverse complement strand
GAAGGATGCCGGCTGATGGGGATCGCGCGATCAACCTACTACGATCAGCCCGAAACCGCCGTGGATGACACAGCGCTCGTCGAGACGATGGGTGAGATCTCCGACAGCTTCGAAGCTTACGGCTATCGCCGCATGCAGGCGGCGCTGCGGCAGCGCGGCATCGTCGTCAACCACAAGAAGGTCAGACGGTTGATGCGCGAGCACGATCTGCAGCCCAGGATCAGGCGGCGCTTCATCGCCACTACGGACAGCGATCACGAGTTGCCGATCTTCCCGAACCTGGCGAAGAACGTGACACCGGCCGGCCCGAACCAGCTCTGGGTGAGCGACATAACATACGTGACGATTGCGGCGGGCTTCGTCTACGTCGCGGTCATTTTGGATGCCTGGTCACGCAAGGTCGTTGGTTACGCCATCGGTCGGTCGATCGACGCGCGCTTGACCGTTGCAGCATTAAAGGCGGCAATCGAACGACGAAAACCCCGGCCGGGCTGCGTTCATCACTCGGACCGAGGGTCGCAATATGCCGCACTCCTTTACCGCAACGTTCTCGCCGAGCACGATCTTATTGGATCGATGGGCCGGCGCGGCAATCCCTACGATAATGCGAAAGCGGAAAGCTTCATGAAGACGATGAAGGTCGAAGCCG
>NZ_JAMYNL010000096.1:0-695 GCF_040319065.1 Mesorhizobium sp. M0968 | reverse complement strand
GAAGAGAAGGCGCGCGGCATCACCATTTCGACGGCGCACGTCGAATACGAGACCGCCAACCGCCACTATGCCCATGTCGACTGCCCCGGCCACGCCGACTATGTCAAGAACATGATCACCGGTGCTGCGCAGATGGACGGCGCGATCCTGGTGGTGTCGGCCGCCGACGGCCCGATGCCGCAGACCCGCGAGCACATCCTTTTGGCCCGCCAGGTCGGCGTGCCCTCGATCGTGGTGTTCTTGAACAAGGTCGACCAGGTCGACGACGCCGAGCTGCTCGAGCTGGTCGAGCTCGAGGTGCGTGAGCTTTTGACCAAGAACGAGTTCCCCGGCGACGACATTCCGATCGTCAAGGGTTCGGCGCTTGCCGCACTTGAAGACAGCGACAAGAAGATCGGCGAGGACGCCATCCGCGAACTGATGGCTGCGGTCGATGCCTACATCCCGACGCCGGTTCGTCCGCTCGACAAGCCGTTCCTGATGCCGATCGAGGACGTGTTCTCGATCTCGGGCCGTGGCACGGTGGTGACCGGCCGCGTCGAGCGCGGCGTCGTCAAGGTCGGCGAGGAGCTGGAGATCGTCGGCATCCGTCCGACCACCAAGACGACCTGCACGGGCGTCGAGATGTTCCGCAAGCTGCTCGACCAGGGCCAGGCCGGCGACAACATCGGCGCGCTGCTGCGCGGTGTCGACCG
>NZ_JAMYNL010000095.1:0-716 GCF_040319065.1 Mesorhizobium sp. M0968 | reverse complement strand
CTCAGGCCGAGGCGCTAATCAAGCGCGTCGGCAATGATCCCGAAAAGCTCAAAACGGCGGCAGCGAAACTAAAGAATTAGTCGGGCGTTGGACGGCGGAAAACGCTGTTTCGTCTCTGCGTATGGTTTAGGTCAGAGTGGTCAAGCCAACGTCTGGTAAGGCAATCAATGCGTCGAGCGCTAGTCAAGCGAAGTCGCCCGCTCGTGACGAGGTCACCTTTGCGCCGCCCGCTTTCCGGCCGGTCCAGCTTGCAAACGCTCGTGGACACGGTCCCTGCCGGCGATCGTCGGATCCATGAGATAAGTACGACGGCTATCGTATTCTCGTTGCCGTCGGCGGTGGCGAGGCGCGAGCCTACACAGATCTGGTCTGGACTGGTCTAGCCGTTTTCCCTCGATTCTCTCCGAGGCTCGCAAGCTCAAGGTGCGCTCCGCCCTGATTGACGGCGAGGCCGTGGTTGTCGATGCGGAAGGAAGATCTAACTTCCAGGCGCTTCAAAATGCATTGAAGGGTCCCCGGCGACTATCGACTTTTATGCGTTCGATCTGCTGCAGCTCGACGGCGAGGATCTGACAAGTCTTTCTCTTCTTGAGCGCAAGGCGAAGCTGGAGGCGATCTCGCCTGCGAAAAATCCGGTCCTTCGTTACTCCGACCATATCCTCGGCCGCGGAGAAGAGCTGCTCGATCGCTTCTGCACAGCCGGCCTTGAGGGCGTC
>NZ_JAMYNL010000094.1:0-745 GCF_040319065.1 Mesorhizobium sp. M0968 | reverse complement strand
GCTGCCGGTGTGCCGTGGCCGAAGGAACAACAAGAGACTGGTCCAGTTAGAGCCATGGATGCGTCGATAGAAATGAAAGAGGAGATGACAATGGCGACGAAAAAAAGCTCTCAGGGCAGCTCCAAAGGTTTGGAAGACCTTTTCCATGATGGTCTGAAAGACATCTACTACGCCGAACGCAAGATTCTGACGGCGCTCCGGAAAATGGCAAAGGGCGCGGAGTCCGAAGAGTTGAAGGCGGCGTTCGAAAAACATCGTGACGAGACAGAGGGTCAGATTGAGCGCCTGCAGCAAGTTTTCGACGCCTTTGGCAAGAGAGTCCAAGGGAAAACGTGCCCGGCGATCGACGGCATCATCGAAGAAGGACAAGAGATTTTGGAGGAGTTCGAGGAGGCTCCGGCATTGGACGCGGGTCTCGTGGCTGCAGCCCAGTCCGTCGAACATTATGAAATAGCGCGCTACGGGACTCTTGTCACATGGGCCGGCTTACTTGGTCTGAAAGACGCCGTCCCGCTACTCGAACAGACGCTCAAGGAAGAAAAAGCAACCGATGAGGCGCTCACCCGACTAGGCGAAGCAGGCGTCAACGAACGGGCGATGCAACAGGCCGCATAACTTCGGATCGAATCGACGCGATCGCGGCCCCGGCAGACGGGATTGGAGCTTGGTTGTATTCGCCAATCCTGGCACACGCGTATAGGCCGCCGAGCCGTCGACGTGGTTGGTAGCCGACCGGTTTCGACTA
>NZ_JAMYNL010000093.1:0-750 GCF_040319065.1 Mesorhizobium sp. M0968 | reverse complement strand
CTGTCGCGGAGGGGTGTCCATTTTTCGGTGGCCGGCCGCGCGGCCGCGATGGTGGATTTAATGTCGGCGGCGTGATGGAGGCTTTCGATCGCAAGTGTTCGGGCATGAGCTCGGCGTGCTGGCGGAGCCGATAACTCGATCCTTCGATCTGGACGACGACCGCATGGTGAAGCAGGCGATCGAGAAGTGCGGTTGCGACGACAGGATCGCCGAAGACCTCGCCCCATTCGGCGAAGCCGCGATTTGAGGTGAGAATCATTGCGCCCTTCTCGTAGCGGGCGTTGACGAGTTGGAAGAACAGATTGCCGCCACCGTGGACGACGGGCAAGTAGCCGATCTCATCGACAACGAGCAGAGCAGGCCGGCAGAAGAAGCGGATGCGTTCCTGCAGGCGGCCTTCGCGTTCGGCCCTTGCCAGCGCGGCGATGAGTTCGGCGAGCGTGCAGAAATAGACGCTCTTTCCAGCCTTCACAGCCTCGACGGCAAGCGCAATGGCCAGATGGCTCTTGCCTGTGCCGGGCGGGCCGAGGAAGTGGACGACCTCGCAGCGGGCGACGAAGCCGAGTTGGGCCAGCGTGAAGATTCGATCGCGGTCGAGCGAGGGCTGGAAAGAGAAGTCGAAGCCGGCGAGCGTCTTGATCGTGGCCAGGCGCCCCATGCGCAGTGCCGTCTTGATCCGGCTGTTCTCGCGCAGGGTCAACTCTTCCGAGAGGAGGATGTCCATGGCTTCGAGGGCGGCGATCTCGCCTT
>NZ_JAMYNL010000092.1:0-826 GCF_040319065.1 Mesorhizobium sp. M0968 | reverse complement strand
TTGAACTCATTTGCGATTGATTTCGCCGTTTTCGGCGCCGGTCAAGAGCGGCGGTGTTTTTTGCTTTCTCATGCTGTCGCCTTCGAGGGTGACGCGATGGGCGTTGTGGATGATCCGGTCGAGAATGGCGTCGGCGATTGTCGGCTCGCCGATCATGGCGTGCCACTGGGCGGTCGGCAGTTGCGCGGTGATCAGCGTCGATTTCCGGCGGTAGCGTTCCTCGAAGATTTCCAGCAGATCGAGACGCTGCTGGTCGGTCAGGCTGTGGGTGCCCCAGTCGTCAAGGATGAGCAGTTGCACCCGAGCCAGCTTGTCTATGAGACGGGGAAAGCGGCCGTCGAGACGCGCCAGAGCGAGATCCTCGAACAGACGCGGCATGCGCAGGTAGAGCACGGAATGGTCGAGCCGGGCGGCCTGACGTCCGAAGGCGCAGGCCAGCCAGGTCTTTCCGGTGCCGGTCTGTCCGGTGATGATGAGGTTCTCGTGCGCCTTCAGCCATGCGCCTTGGGCCAGCGACAGTGTATTGCGCCGATCGAGCCCGCGATGCGCGGCGAAGTCGATGTTCTCGATGCAGGCGTCGGCAAAGCGCAGCCTGGCAACGGCGAGACGGTTGGTCAGACGCTTGTCGGCACGCATGGCGGCTTCACGATCGAGCATCAGGCCAAGCCACTCGTCGCGGCTGAGATCGTCGGCGTTGCTCTGGTCGGCCAGGTCCTGGTAGGCGGCGGCCATTCCGCCAAGGCCGAGAGCCTGCATCTGGTCGAGGGTTGGATGTGTCAGCATGGGTTAGGACCCGCCGCGGATGTTGGTGTGCGATGGCGTGGGC
>NZ_JAMYNL010000091.1:0-837 GCF_040319065.1 Mesorhizobium sp. M0968 | reverse complement strand
AAAGCAGCATTTCGGCGGCTTCGCGGGTGCTCGAAACACTGACTTTGCCGGAGGACAGCAAAACGGTCACGGGCTCTTCGAACGTGCCGACATCTCGTTCGCAGGTCATATGCTGGTCTCCTTTCGCAACCTCCCCCAAGACTTTACGGGTGAACCATCCGTTCCGTTGCGTCACGTTTGTCCCGGTGGGCGAACATTCTGTGAGGATGGGAGCTCGTCCAGAGCGCGGGCTTGATCGCTCAGACTGGACTCGCCAACGCGTTGCGGTCCTCAAACAGCGAGAACCGTCCTTATCGTTACGGGCCACTTGCCGGCGCAGGCATCCGCAGACGGAAGTCAATACTCATTTCTGGGGACGGAAATCTCGCGTGCAGATCGGCGAAGCTGGGCAAGAGGAGTGATCGTCATGACCGTTCTTGCCCATAGCATCGCCAGCGACCCCCACGGAACGTGGCGGGCCGTCTTCTTGCCTGAAGAGCTGCATCTCTATTTGGAGTTCATCGGCCAGGCGCCGGCACAAATCCCGTCGACTCGATGAGCCTCGACGGCTTCCTTGCACGGCGGCCAAAAGATGCTCTCCACCAGCGGGCGCGCTGTAGAGTTTCGCGATTTTCGCCACAGCGACGATATTGGACACCAGGGTCCGCCGATCCATCAGGGCAACGGACGCCATCTTGGATCGGCTAGTGGTCGATGCTCAGGACGACACAATTGCTCGGCGTCAGAAGATGTCCTGGCCAGCATGGGCTGGCTGGTCATTGTAGCTCTCCGTCGGGTTTGCGCGCCGGCCTTAGCGGGCAGCGGATAGGCTACTTGGCGAGGAAGTCCGTGATGAGC
>NZ_JAMYNL010000090.1:0-873 GCF_040319065.1 Mesorhizobium sp. M0968 | reverse complement strand
CTATCGCGACCTCGTTTCGAACGTTTTAACACGCCCCCTCAAGCTTGATCTCGCCGAGCGCTGCACTAGCCCTTCCGATCTTGGCTATTGCCAATGCGTATTCGACCGGGCTTGCGCAGACGAACGCTTCAACTCAAAGTCACGACGCCGCAATGTTAGCATCACTCGTCGTAGCAATTTCTGGAAATGCGCAACTCGACAACCGCCTGCTACAGCCAGGCGTGTTCGTCGTCCAGCCTTCACGAAGGGGACGCGCTGGCGGACGAATCCCCCATCACCCAGTTCACGATGACTGCGTCCCACCCGCTCACCGCTTGGCGCTGTCACTGTCGGCTTCGGCCCGAACAAGGAACTGCTCGGTCGTGGAGGGAAGACGGGATTTCAGCCAATCCGCCATCGCGACTTCCTCTTGCAGATTCTCTTCGCAAGCCCGAAGAACCTCGGTTTCGCCGAGCGATCGAGCGGCGGCAATCAGGATCGTGTAGGAGGCGATTTCCATGTGCTCGAACGTGTAGCTCGCGAGCGATCCTTTCATCACCTCGTCTCCAGCGAAGATGCCGCTCAGCGATTGCGCCATCGCCGTCAGCTTACCGCCAGCATCCTTCATCATGGATGAACCCTCGTCCATCTGATCGAGACAAGTCTTCAGCCGGGCAGCCTGCTGCTTGGTCTCGTCGAGGTGCTGTCGGATCCGGTCGCTCAGTTCGGGATAATTCTCGATACGGCTCAACTGCCCGTTCAACATCGTTTCGGCCTGCTCTTCCATGGCATGAGCGTCTCTAAGCCATTGGACAAACCATTCCCGGCTTTCTGACATTTCGAATCTCCTTTGCTATTTAAGGAAAAACTTTCAGAAGAAGACATTGTTCCGGA
>NZ_JAMYNL010000089.1:0-928 GCF_040319065.1 Mesorhizobium sp. M0968 | reverse complement strand
TCGGGCACGCTGTAGAAATTGCCGCCGACGCTGACCATGCCCTCCCGGCTGATACGTCGCTCGAGCTTTAGGACCGATCGGAACGGAGCCAAAGGCAGCGGCCGCAGCGCTGCCCGCTCCTCGGCGAAAGCTTCGTTGACGACACGCCTTGTGGTGGCGTGAACCCTCGGGTTTGCGACCGTGTCCAGCCAATGACGCAACTGGGCGTTCAGGTCTTCGAGATTGCGAAAGGACCGGGCCAGGAAGAAGTCCTCGCGAATGTAGCGGAACGGCCGCTCGACCTTGCCTTTCGTTTTGGCGCGGTAAGGCCGACACGCCTTGGGATGGAAACCATAGTGGCGGGCAAGATCGACGAGGGCACGGTTGTAGACGATGCCGCCGGTATCGCCTTCGCCGATCACAGCCGTCTTCATACGGTCGTAAAGCACTTCGCGAGGAGCGCCGCCCAGCGCCTCGAAAGCCCCAGCATGGCAGCGCAAGACAGTCGGCAGATCCTGGTGGACGACGAAGCGTGCCCAGATAAGGCGACTGAAGCCAAGCACCATGGAGAATAGCCAGACGATTCTCGGCGTGGTCGGCTCATCGGCAAAGACGACATTGAACTGGGCGAAGTCGACCTGCGCCTGCTCGCCGGGCGGGGTCTCGAAGCGAACCTCGTATCCACGCTCCGCCGCGGCAGGACGGACGTCGCGCAGGAAGTCGGTGACGGCCGTGTAGCCGCCGCCATAGCCGAGGTCCTTCAGTTCGCGGAAAAGCCGGCTGCCGGTGAGCCCGGGATATCGCATGACGCGTTCGCGAAGATAGGCTGTGAAGGGATCGATCACCGCCTGACGCGGCTTGCGCGGTCCGTAGGCCGGAGCCTCGAGCCCGCGCGCAATGTATTTGCGCACCGTCTTGCGGTCGATCCCGCTCTCCCTGGCGATCGCCG
>NZ_JAMYNL010000088.1:0-991 GCF_040319065.1 Mesorhizobium sp. M0968 | reverse complement strand
TGCAGTTTCGGCACCTCAAGCCGCCGGAGGAACGGTGATGCAGCCGCCGGTTTGGGGTGTTTGACCAGGATGGGTCAATCGCGAAGGAAAACGTTGGAAAGTTGTCGATCACTTCCGGCTGTCGCGGAGCGTGAAATGTCGCCTCGCTTCCTCGTGACATTGTCTGCCGCACTTTATCTGACATCATCGGTGTTTGCCGGGGCAGGATCACCCGTTCCGTCGAACGTCTGCTATGCGTGGAAAAGCCGCTGCAGAAGGTCCGCATCGGTGAAGGTTTTTCGATGTGGGCCGCAGCGCGAGGGGTGCGGGCTGGGTCGACATCGGCCCGCGTTGAAAAACCTCCCAAGGAGGAAGCCGCGGGGTCATCTTCGGCTCTGCCGAGATGTTCGGCCCGAATGATTGGGTCGCGCGCAAGGGGATCGAGTCCCGCTCGCGCCCCGATTATCGGCCGTTACCAGCCGTAGCTGAAGATGGCGCCCCCACCACCGTCGCCGTTCTGCACGACATTCGCCTCGGTGTTCCTTCCGAACTGGAAAATACCGTAGGCGTTGTCGTTGCCGTTCTGCCTCAGGATGGCGGAATGGCCGTTGCCCTCCTGATGGATGATGCCCAGATTGCCGCGGCCGGTCCGGCCGAGGCCAGCAGCATTACCGTGTCCGGACTGACGGATTCTGGCGCCGTGCAGGCCGCGATACTTCGAATAGACGCGCAGGCCGGTCGCCAGGGCGCCGGCGTCGCGGGCGTTGGCAGGAGCAAATGTCACCGACACCCAGCCTCCTGCGTAGGCCGGTGCGGACAGCGCCACCTGGCCGATGCTGCCGGCAACGAGAGCGGCAGTAAGGGTTATGAACATATTGCGGGTCATCTTGGTCTTCATTTCCGGCTGCCTCAGCCTATGGCCAACCTTCCCGAATTGCGGCTGAACCATCCCGGAACCCGTCGTTCAGCTGTCGTTCAGTCATTTTTCCCGGCTCGGCACACATAGAAAAGG
>NZ_JAMYNL010000087.1:0-1038 GCF_040319065.1 Mesorhizobium sp. M0968 | reverse complement strand
AGGCCGCATCAGAGGCCGGACAGATGTCAGCACCCGACTACGCGCCGCTATACTGCCTTTCGAAGATTCTTCTTGCGCTCACGGGGGCGTCCACAGATGTGCTGAAGGTTCTGCAAAAAGTTTTGGAGAGAGAACGGGGCTTGCTCTGAGGGGCGAGCTGCCATGGCACGCTGGTGACGTTTCGACTACCTATTCCCGTGGAAGGGGAGTGCCATGACCAATCGAGAAATTAGACTGAGCAGAGGGCGAGTTGAAAGCGTTGCTGTCGTCGGATGAGGACGGCTTTCGCAAGGTCTTGCAGATTGTGGTGCAGGAGGCTTTGGAGGCCGAGATGACGCAGGCCATCCAAGGAGCTTATCAAGGGCAATCAGTAACGCACTTCGTCGACCCGCAAACCGGCTTGAATGTCATTCGCGATAGTTCAGGAAATCTCCTGTCTGGATGGAAGCTCAGTCCCAAGCAGTTAGAATATGTCTTGACGACCGGAAAACTGGGAGGCGGACTATGAGCAGCGTATCTGGCGAATATCGTGCGTTGGTTGAAACCTTTCTCGCAAGGGAAATAGATGCTCCTAAGTTGGTAGAAATTTACTTAAAGAAATTTAAGGATGAGACGCGAGCCATCCCAGAGCAGGAGTTTAAGGTGATAGATGAGATCTTTGCTGACATTGACTCATACACTTCCGATATCAGCTTGATTAGAGAGAATCCTAGATTCTATGTTGACGAAGCACAACTGAGAGTAAAAGTTGCGGAGGCCCTAGACCGGCTCCCATGAGGCTTACCGGGATAACCGAAAGCAATTATCTCAATCCCGCTCTACAGCGGCGCGAGTTCGTGACAGAGCTCAAGCGGGCTCGCCGGCGGCAATCCGCGAAGTGCTGCCCGAGGCGGTCTGGCAGCGCTGCTACGTGCACTTCCTCAGAAACGCGCTCGACTACGTGCCGCGCAAGATCGACGACGATTGCCTGATGGAGCTCAGATGGTTCTACGACCGGCGCGACCTTGCCGAGGTCAAACGCGACCTGGCGCAGTGGAT
>NZ_JAMYNL010000086.1:0-1148 GCF_040319065.1 Mesorhizobium sp. M0968 | reverse complement strand
TTGCAGACCATCGACAACCCGTTCGGCACGAGGTTGTCACCCATGTCTTAAGTACAATCTGTTACCCATGTCTCCGGGTTGGACACCAGACGGCGACATCCAGACGTCGGACTCGCACACGCGTTTCGGCACATCGTGCCTGCCTCGCGCTACGTTCTCGCCATGAAGTCGCCGTGGGCCCTGAGCTTACCGAGCGGGAGCCTGAATTTTTGTTTAATCCAGCAGCCGTGCGAGTGCGACCTGAGCCAAGCGGCATGACGCTTGCCCAAGCCGCTATTGGTTTATCGTCGGAAGTGCCGCCCGGTGCATTGTTCTTCGGCGTCTCAACAAAGAGACGCCTAACCAGCCTCAGGCCGCCGGCAGCTGCTCAGTCAATTTGTCCAGCGTTATGGGATAGTTACGAACGCGGACACCGGTAGCATTGTAGATGGCGTTTGCCACTGCGGCGGCGACTCCGCAAATGCCTAGCTCGCCAATACCCTTTGCCTTCATTGCGAAGAGTATGGGTCGGTCTCGTCGAGGAAAATAACCTCTTGATGCGGAATGTCTGCATGAACGGGAACCTCGTAGCCAGCGAGATCGTGGTTCACGAAGAACCCGCGCGTTTTGTCTACGGCAAGCTCCTCCGAAAGCGCGGCGCCAACCCCCATCGTCATACCACCAATGACCTGGCTGCGTGCCGTCTTCGGGTTGAGAATCCGTCCCGCTGAGCAAACGGCCAGCATCCGGCGAACACGAGTCTCACCGCTCGCGACGTCAACACCAACCTCGACAAAATGAGCACCGGACGTGGAAAGCTGGTGCGTCGTTTCGAGATCGCCATATTCCATCGAATCCTCGACGACGATTCCTTCACCGCCAGCCTGAGACAGTGGTATCCTGCGGTCGCCGCACGTCACTTCGCCCTCTCTGCGACTCTGGCGGTGCCGTCTTTTCCCGCGGCAGTTCGCGTGTGGGTTTGCGGACGATCAGGATCGATCTGTCCCAGCGATCCAACTCACCGCTCGGATAGAAGGTCGGGTCTGGGCCGGTATAGCCGCCGATTCAAACGGCAGGGCCTAACCGATAGTGTTGAAAAAGTCCGGGTTGCAGCAGTCCTGAAGCACTTCTCTATTCGGCACGTTGAGGTCAAGCGCTTTCGAGCTTGC
>NZ_JAMYNL010000085.1:0-1161 GCF_040319065.1 Mesorhizobium sp. M0968 | reverse complement strand
AGATCGCGCAGTTCCCGTTTGTGCGCGAACTCGATGGCTTCGACTTCGACGCGCAGCCGTCGCTGGATCAGCGCCAAGTCCGGGAGCTGGCGACCTGCCGCTGGATTGCCCATGGCGACACGGTCCTGTTCCTTGGACCTCCGGGTACGGGCAAGACACATCTGGCGGTGGCTCTCGGGCGCGAGGCGATCCGGCAGAACCATAGCGTCCAGTTCGTCACGGCGGCCACGCTGGTGGCGATGCTGGCCAAGGCCCATGACGACGGTTCACTCGAAAAGCAGCTGACGACCCTGTCGCGGCCGAAACTGTTGATCATCGACGAGCTCGGCTATCTCCCGTTCGAAGCCAACGCCGCGCATCTGTTCTTCCAGCTGGTGTCGCGGCGTTATGAGCGGGGATCGATCCTGATCACCTCCAACCGCTCGGTGGGCGAATGGGGCAGCGTGTTTGGCGATCCCGTGGTCGCGACCGCGATCCTTGATCGCCTGCTTCATCATTCGACAGTGATCACCATCCGCGGTGACAGCTACCGGCTTCGCGAAAAGCGGGGGGTGGGGGGAGTTGGCGAGAGCGCGCACGCCCCCCCCCCCCCCCCACACCGCGGCGCCCCGCCCCCCCCACCCCCCCCCCCCCCCCCCCCCCCGACACCAACGAAACCGCAAAACAATGACGGGGTCAGTTCTTCGTTTCGCCCCAGGGGTCAAATCCTCACTTCGCTTGACAAATGGATTGTCCAGGTCGTCGAAAATGGCAAAATAACTCGGCATTTATTCGACGCTCAAGCCGTTGCCGAGAGCTACGCCGAAGGCCAGCGAATTAGGCTCGGCCTGCCTGGAAGGCCACCGATCCGTTGACAGCGCTGAACCTGGATTAGGAGGAGAACCCGGTTGTCTAATCGCGGTGGGGACGTCAAGTATCTTCGCGCTCGGAGATGCGTTGGCCGGGTACACGGTTGTCTTCGCGGTCAACATCGGTCGCCGCATGATGGAGATTCGCGGGACGAGCCTTCAATGTGGACGACGCACTTTGCTGAGTCAGCGGTGCAACCCCATCAGCGGAATGGCTCGGCTCACGTCCCGGCAGGGACGCCTCAGGCGTTCAGATTCTGAACGCTATCCGGATTTACGCTGTGGCTCCTGCATTCGGATTAAAGAGCTCGCC
>NZ_JAMYNL010000084.1:0-1235 GCF_040319065.1 Mesorhizobium sp. M0968 | reverse complement strand
TTTCAGGCGCATGGAGCCGATGCGGCGGGCGCCATTGTTTTCCGCAAGCAACTGCGACGCGACAAGGTGCTTGCGTTTCTCGCTGGGCAGCCGGCCTGCTTGGTCGCCATGGAGGCCTGTTCTGGGGCGCATCACTGGGCGCGCGAGATCGGCAAGCTCGGGCACACCGTTCGTCTGATCCCGCCATCCTATGTGAAGCCTTTCGTGAAGCGGCAGAAGAACGACGCCGCCGATGCCGAGGCGATCTGCGAGGCCGCGCAGCGGCCGACCATGCGCTTTGTCGCCGTGAAGAGTGAGGAGGAGCAGGCGAGTGCGGCCGTATTCCGGGCTCGTGATCTGCTGGTGCGGCAGCGCACCCAGACGATCAACGCCTTGCGCGGCCATCTTGCAGAATATGGACTGGTCGTTGCCCAGGGCCCTTCACATACTGCCAAGCTGATGGAAAAGGTAGAGGATCCTGAGGGCGATCTGCCAGAAGCAGCCCGCCTGGCCCTCACCGTGCTGGTCGATACGCTGAGATCGCTGGAGGAAAGGATCAAGCAGCTCGATGCCGAGATTGCACGGCGTGCCCGAGAGGATGAAGACGTGCGGCGGTTGGCAACAATCCCCGGCGTTGGTCCGATAACGGCAACGGCTCTGGTTGCACTGGCGCCTTGCGCCGCAATCTTCCGAAAGGGGCGCGACTTCGCCGCTTGGCTGGGCCTGACGCCGCTGCAACGCTCAACCGGCGGTAAACAGAAGCTCGGTGCAACATCGAAGATGGGCGAGCGTACATTGCGGCGCCTGCTTATCATCGGAGCGAGCGCTGTCGTGCGTCATGCTCGTCGGCGAGGCATTCGGGAAGGATCGTGGCTTGGGCGCATGCTCGCCCGCAAGCCGCCAATGCTTGTGGTCGTCGCTCTTGCCAACAAGATGGCCCGCATCGTCTGGGCGCTCATGGCAAGAGGTGGGACCTACAGGGCTCCGGCCGTGGCAGCATAGCAGCTCGGTCTGAGGTCGTCGCAGGTGTAGGAAGGTCACACGGAGAGGTATGGCGCGACAGTCGATGAGAGACGGATCGGAAAAACCAGTTCAGCACAGAGCGCTTCGAGCGCGCGGTAGTGATATGGATCCGATCGGCGAACTCCCATACGGGCCGGCGGCAAATGGAAGGCCGCATCAGAGGCCGGACAGATGTCAGCACCCGACTACGCGCCGCTATACTGCCTTTCGAAGATTCTTCTTGCGCTCACGGG
>NZ_JAMYNL010000083.1:0-1453 GCF_040319065.1 Mesorhizobium sp. M0968 | reverse complement strand
TGGGGTGGACGGCGCCCGACGGCATCGGATGTGCCAGAATGAGTTCGTTGAGATCTCAAACAAGGGAGCCGTCCGTGGAACACCTTATCCGTATTGGCATGGATACGTCCAAGAGTGTTTTTCAGCTGCATGGTGTCGACGCTGCGGAGCGTTCGGTGCTGGTGCGTAAATTGCAACGGCGGGCGGTAGTCCCGTTCTTCGCCAAGCTTGCGCCGGTGAGGATCGGGCTGGAGGCGTGCGGTGGCTCGCATTACTGGGCGCGCACGCTGTCGGGGCTGGGTCATGAGGTGGTGCTGATCGCGGCGCAGCACGTGAAGCCGTATGTGCGGCGCGGCAAGCATGACGCGGCTGACGCCGAGGCGATCTGCGAGGCGATGAGCCGGCCCAGGACACGCTTTGTTGGGATCAAGAGCGGCGAGCAGCAAGCGGCGCAGATGCTGTTTGGGGTGCGCGAGCAGCTGGTGCGGCGGCGCACGCAGCTTTCCAACACGATCCGCGGCTACGCAGCCGAATTCGGCCTGGTGGCCGCACAAGGCCTTGCCCGCATCGAGCCACTGCTGGCCCGCATTGCCGGCGACGCGACGGTGCCGGCGCTGGCAAAGGAACTGCTTGAGACGCTCGGCGAGGAATACCGCGCGGTGTGCGCGCGATACGCGGCAATCGACAAGAAGCTGTTGGCCCATCACCGCAAGGACGAGACTGGACAGCGGCTGGCTGCGATGCCCGGCGTCGGGCCGGTCGTGGCGAGCCTGCTCGGCGTCAAGGTCACTGATGCGACAGCGTTCGGTTCGGGACGCGCCTTCGCGGCGTGGCTGGGGCTGACGCCGAAGAACCATTCGACCGCCGGCAAGAACCGGCTGGGGGTGATCACGCGGGCCGGCGACGAGATGCTGCGGCAGGCGCTGGTGGTGGGCGCGACGGCCCACATCCAGCAGGTGCGTCGCGGCCGCGCCAAGGCCTCGCCGTGGCTGGCGGCGTTGATTGCGCGCAAGCCGCCGAAGCTGGCGGCTGTGGCGCTCGCCAACAAGACCGCCCGTATGGCCTGGAAGATGATGATCACCGGCGAGCCGTACCGTTGCGGCCTGGCGGGCAGCCTGACGCCTCCTCGCCGCCCTCAAGGCCGCTTCGCGCCGCCTACGGCGGTGGCCTGCGGCCAGCCCTGACCGCGGCTCAGCACGGCGCTGACATGCCCGGATAGGCCGCAACGGAGGAACACCGAACACAAGCTCTTGCAACGGAAGGAAGATGGCGTGATCGATCGATCCGTGACGCGCGAAACTCCGAGGGATCCATTGGCCAACGAAACCGCTGGCATGATTGGAACGGGCGTCGCGAACCCCACCTTGGCCAGCGGCCGCAAGGACCGTGCTCAAAGGCCGGACATATGGACGCAAGCGATCGAAAACGACGCAAAACAACCGTTGCAGGCAGGGCGCCGTCCACATATGGATCC
>NZ_JAMYNL010000082.1:0-1559 GCF_040319065.1 Mesorhizobium sp. M0968 | reverse complement strand
TCCCCATCGAAAGCTTGACCCCAGCACTCCGGTGCTCAGGTTCTCCTGGCTGCCGGATGCGCACGTCTGCGGTCTTCACCGGATGCGTACCTTCGGCATATGCTCATTGACGGTAATATGGCCCGAGCGCTGCGAGCTTCTGATGTGGCTGGCGATCCGCTTATGGTCAAAGAAGATCTCGACCGCCCGGTAGGTCAGTCTCACATCGACCCGCCTGCCGATCAGACCGTGCGGCACGGAGTAGAAGGTCTTGTCGACTTCGACATGATAGTCGGGATGGACCTTGGCGACTTTCCATTCTGCATATTCAAACGGTATTGCCGGCAGTGGCTTGAGCTGGGTGCGTTCGATCTCATCAAACAACGCACGGCGGGATTTGCCATAACGGCGCATGGTCCGGCCGTTGAGGTCTTCGATCAAACTGCTGATCCGGATTTTGAGATCAGCAAGGCTGAAGAAGCGTTCATTTCGAAGCCTGGCCAGCACCACCTCTCGACGATTAAAACTGAACCTTCGGCGGATGGCTTATCCCGAGGACGTTTTGGCCGCGCTGGCAGGATGGTCGTATCGTAGTGCTCGGCGAAGGCGGCGAAGGTCGCATTTAACGTCGGCTCGAACCAAAGAGCCTTGGCAACCGCGGATTTGAGATTGTCGCAGATCGTCCTCTTCGTCGCGCCGCCGAAGTAACTGAAGGCCCGTTGGTTCGCTTCGATCCAATCCGGCAGCTTCTGGCTGAAGCTCGCATAAGAGAACGTCAATTGAGACGCGCTCAGCACCGCGACGTAAATCTGCGCTGCGCGGATCTCTCCTGTCGAAGGGTCGACGACGGGGATCGTGTGGCCAGCATAGTCGCACTCCATGGCGACGCCAGCAACGTGCCGGCTGCGATAGCTGGGTTTGACGCGGCTTTCGTATTCGGCAAAACGGCAGCAGAACCAGGTGTAGCCATAGCCGTCCAGATGGCTCTCACGATATTCCTGCCACAGCAGATTGAGCGTCACGCCCTTGCGCTTCAGCTCGCTGGCAATCTTCGGCCAGTCCGGCTCATCGATGTCACGCGGCGGCCGTCCCATCCGGCGAAAGAGCCGTCGCTCCAGAACCTCGTCATCGTCCAGTCCAGGGGCAGCGGCCAGACCGCAAGTCCGGCTTCCCGTGCCCGCAGCAGATACGTCGATACCGACGTCTTGCTGATCTTCAAACGCTCCGAAACGGCCCGCACAGGGAGTTCCTGCTCGAACGTCAGCCGCAGTATCGATCGGATGTCCTTCACGCTCGTATGTCTCGCTCGCTTCCGTCTCGGCATTGATGTCCTCGCTTCGAATACAAGGGCAAAATGCCAGATCGGCGCTCACGAAAATCGACCTAATTCCGCCGCCTGTTTTGTCCGCGACTTACTGAAATCCCTGTCCCGAACTTACTGAAATCCGTGTCCGCGACTTACTGAATTCCTTGTCCGGGACTTTGCGAAACCCGCATTTCAGGCGCATGGAGCCGATGCGGCGGGCGCCATTGTTTTCCGCAAGCAACTGCGACGCGACAAGGTGCTTGCGTTTCTCGCT
>NZ_JAMYNL010000081.1:0-1582 GCF_040319065.1 Mesorhizobium sp. M0968 | reverse complement strand
CATCCTACTTCTCCGCCGTGACTTCCCCTGCGGAGTTTTAGAGTTCGCTTCTTGTATTTTATCTGCGACGTCCGCCCCCGCCCCCCCCGACACCAACGAAACTGCAAAGCAATGAGGGGATCAGTTCTTCGTTTCGCCCCAGGGGTCAAATCCTCACTTCGCTTGACACCATTCAGAAGACGTCCCTTGGAGCTCTGCGAATTCAAATGTACACGAAGTCTTCACGATGCGGACGCGGCAACCTCGGTTCGTACTCCGCGTCCAAACTCGACGTCCCAGCTGCGCTCCTGGGGTGCGGCTTCGCCACTCCGGCCGTGTGGGGAAAAGCAATTCGGCGACGTTCAACGCTTCTTCCAGATGCGGGTAGCCGGACGCGATGATGGTTTCGATGCCGATCTCCTGATACTCGCGAATGCGCGCGGCAACATTGTCGGGATTGCCGACCAGAGCTGTTCCCGCGCCGCCGCACCAGTCCAGGTCCCGCCCACAGGTTCGGGCCGAAAGTGGATAAAGAAGCGGGCGGAGACCCAGTCCCTCCCACAGCCCCCACCATCGGCGTTCATCCCGGTTCAGATTGAAAGCACTTCCGATCGGGCCTTGCTGCGACAGAGCAGCATGGCTGCGGTGGATTTGCCGGAGACTTGCGATGGGGCACGTAGGTCGGCATCTGCCGGGTCGTATCGGCGTCGCCCGTCCCGACCGACAAGCCTCACCCGCAGTTTCTGCTCATCTTCTTCCATCACAAGGTGTCCACCTATTTTGGTGGACACCTCATGCATCAGAGCACTCAACAGCAAA
Organism: Mesorhizobium sp. M0968; assembly: GCF_040319065.1. Classification (NCBI taxonomy): domain Bacteria; kingdom Pseudomonadati; phylum Pseudomonadota; class Alphaproteobacteria; order Hyphomicrobiales; family Phyllobacteriaceae; genus Mesorhizobium; species Mesorhizobium sp. M0968. The sequence continues at coordinate 784 of NZ_JAMYNL010000081.1, read as the reverse complement.
AGGTGCGGGGAAATTCGCGCTTACAATTGATCCGCATGAAGAAGCGCTGCGCCGACGTACTCAGCAGCGAAGGCACGTATGGCAGCGATCTGCGTCAGCTCTGCTTGCTGATTGCGCGACGCTAAGGAGACTGTTTGGGAGTGTCGGATCGGGCCGTGATGGCTCAGACAACACTCTCCTGGCGTCACGGCCCGGGAGCCCGTCACTCGCGAGGTCGCGGGCTTCTTTGCGCAGGGAATGCTGCGCTTCACCATGCGCGTTCGTGATCCCAAATTGAGGCGGTGACAGAGTTCGTGCAACACCTCATGCGCGCCTCGCACAAAGCGCATGACTGATCCTTGGCTGAGTTTGCCGAGAGACGCTTTGGTCCGGGACATAAATCCGCGTACGGGCACATTAGTCCTGCCTGTCTCGGGCACGGGACAACCTAAGCAAAGAGCGGCGGCCGCGATCCAACTGGCGCATCACTGGAGTGACCATGACACCGTGCATGACAAATTGAACTCAAAACGGCGAAGCAGACGGTGTACGCATCCGGTGAAGACCGCAGACGTGCGCATCCGGCAGCCAGGAGAACCGGAGTGCTGGGGTCAAGCTTTCTTTGGGGAGACGCGATGATATTCTTCGAGGAGGAGTTTGACCTCCTCGATGCCTTCATCGGTGAAGGCCAAGATCCCGTCGTCATCGTTGGCGCCGTAGACCCAGATGACGCCGTCCTCGGGCTCGAGACCGAGGGTCAGGTCCTGGATGAGCGCTTCGCTGACGCCGAGGTCCCTGGCGACAC
>NZ_JAMYNL010000080.1:0-1781 GCF_040319065.1 Mesorhizobium sp. M0968 | reverse complement strand
TTTCAGCATCGAGATCCGCGCCGAGGAGGCAAGCCCCTTGAGCACGGCAATGCCTTCCTCAGGTTCAATCACCAGAAAATTGCGATTCATGAAATCGCCAGTCTATGCTCGTGACAGAGGTTATGGCTTCGCTCATTACAACGCGCTGACCGAAACGCCGAGCCGTTGATTTGGTTACATTAAGCCCTCGACCGTCAGTATGCATCGCAAGCCCCACCCAAAAGGATGGCGCGGCATGTCTACATTTGGTCTCCGACCGCCAGCTCCTCGTGGTGCGGGGTGCTTGTCAGTCCGTGGCCTCGATTTGCAGACGACTAGATGCTGGCAGCCACAAAGAGAGGCAGAAGCCGAACACGGAATTGCGGCCGTTCCCCTGGCCAAATCCCCAGGATACCGGACCTCGACCTCGATCTTAGCCGAACCGGCGCGCATGGATCCACAGGATGCGCTGCGCTGAAGTGCGTGTCGCCGTGAAGTAAATCATCCGATTCGCCACCCGATAGAGTCGGGACGGGGTTCTACCTATTGCTTTTGAGCATGACCTTTTCCGAAAACCGGATTCCACTTCTTTCGAGATAATGCGCCAGTGCCGGCCTACTTCATGCTGGCCGCGTCAGCGACCCTGTCCACCATGGCCAAACCAGCTTAGCGGTGCGGTGTGATGGACCATGTGGCCGGCCTGCGGGCCGGCCCCGGCAATAATGCCGGCAGGCAGCAACAGATCATTGTGGCGGGTGAAGCGGCCGCCGGCCAGCGCGTCGGCCAGCATCAATGCCGATTCGGCCGCGATCGACCGCAGCTGTGAGGGCCAGCTGGCGATGTCCTTTGCCGACCAAGCAAACCCCACAGAGACGATGCCGGGGCGAAATACTTGCCCATGGCGAGCGGCCAGGTGAGCAGCACAAGCAGCGGCAGCAAAATGTGACGGAAAACACCACCGGCGACAGGCAAAGGCCGGCAGCCCGCCAGTGCAAGGCCCAGGCGCGGCGGCAAGAGCGGACAGATGAAGACCCCCGATCGAATCGTCGTCCGATCGAGATCATCGACTCGCCCGCCTCCCATCCAACCCAAATCTCAGCCCGCTGAGCGGCCGAGTAGTAGATGCGACGTCGCTGCTTCATGGCTCACATTCCATCTTTCAGACAGACTCGTGTGTTGCTGCGAGCAGTTGAATCCGCCACCCCAAAGCGGACGCGCCGCGAACGCGGCTGCTAGGCAGGCCGAAGCTTGTGCAAGTACAGCTGTGCGTCACAAGCCAAGTGAACTAAGAAGCTGCACGAACCGCGGTGATCGAGAATGGCGTCGAAATCGACTTCGTGACGGATTCGTTCCAATAGGTTCTGACTCGCGCTTCCTCCGACGGCTCTTTCCAGGTACCGAACCGCTTCCTCCACTTCCCCGAGCACGGAATATATGCAAGCGGCGTTGTACTGCGTCACGAAGTCGTCCGGATCGATCGCCAGCGCTCTGGCCAGCCAGGAACGCGCCTTCTTCCGCTCACCGAAATACGCGAGCGCGAGGGCGCCGCGATGCAGCGGTGCCGCATTTTCAGGATGGCGGCCAGTTGCGCGTTCGGCGCGCTCGAAACAGATCCTTGGTTCGCTAGCGGATGAAGGCGATCGCGCAGGAGCGTCCCCCGGTGTAGAGTTGCCACCCTGGATCTCGCCTTGGCCGGCTGCATTCCTGGCTGTGTCCCCTAGGATACATCCTCGAGCAGGGTCGACTTATCCAAGCCTTGTGTCGGCTCAGACGGCCATTCACCATTCGGCGTCATCTCGTTG
>NZ_JAMYNL010000079.1:0-1841 GCF_040319065.1 Mesorhizobium sp. M0968 | reverse complement strand
AGGCGAGGAGGTCGCGTCGACCTTAATCAAGACGCTTCGGTGCGAGTGGATCCACGGCTTCATCGCCGACTTCTTCAACACTATCAACCCATCTCGGCCATTCGCGGCATGGCCAGAATGACTGAGTTTTACCCTAGTCTTCCTCCCGAGAATCCTGCAGCGAGGCATGGCGCAGATTCGTCCTCGCCGCGGACATGCTTCACGCGGCCGATCAGCCCCGGCTTGACCCATTGCGTCGCCGGCCATTTCATCCCGTTTGCCGCGGGCCCAGAATGCTCCTGTACCCGCTCCCAGAGGCGTTCCCGCATCTCCCGGTTCAAGGTGATAAAGTCGCTCCCGACATAGCGGCCTGTGCCACGCTCGGCCATTAGGGCGAAAGCCGGCTTTCCAGGTTCACGCTCGACGCCGAGCAACTCGTATTCATCGATGCTGTAAGCCTTGGTCTTGACCCAAGCCGTCGAATTGCCGCTCCGGTATTTGCTGTCCTTGCGCCTCGACACCATGCCTTCGAGCCCCGCCTGGTCTATCAGGTGGGAAGATCGCCTTAGCCTCGCCGGGAAGCGCCTGGCTGAAGTGGATACGGCCACCGTCCGGGATCATCTCGGCAAGGATCTCGCGGCGGTCCTCCAGCGCCATGTCGCGCAGGTCGTGACCATTGAGATGCAGAAGATCGAAGGCGACGAATAGAGGTCGTGCTGGCGTCGGGTGATGGCTTTCCGCAAGGCTCCGAAGTCAGACAGGCCAGTCTCGTTCAATACGACGATCTCACCGTCGATGATGGCGCTTTCCACGTCCAGTTCAGCGGCGGCCTTTGCGAGGGCGATGCCGATGGCGAAACTGTCCGAAGGCGACACGATCACGATGACTGGCGAGGTGACGCTTGTTCATGATGACGGGACCGTCACGGTTCGGCTTCACGGCTACGACGTTCTGGTGACGACGCGCGGGGAACACCTCGCCGAAATCCCGGACCTCTCCACCGCGTCCGCCCTCGGCAATCGCGACAGCATGCTTGGCTTTCGACACATCGACACCGACGTAAAAAACGTTATCTTGCTCCATGGCCCGTCCTTTCTTCGCTTGGGGCTCGGCTCGGCACTCCCGAGCAACCCCCGTTTGCTTAACAGCTGCAAAGACTAAGGGCGGGCCGCCGCTCAGACCACGGTCATAACGTCTATTAGCCATCGCAACCTTACCCGCCAAATCATCCTTATTGCGCCAATATTTGACGAGCTTCTTTCACACAGCTTTCGGAATCTCTCGAGTTTGGCCTTTTTCTCGAACTCGACCTTTTCCGCGGCCCACGTCTTGCGAGCACCGCCTTCGAGCAAAAACGCCACGGTAGGACGCGCCTTGGGCGACGGCGTACTCGTACTCCATCTGGGTGTAGCTCTTACCCCTCAACTCTGGGCCGTACGGCTCTGCTGCGATGAGTACGTATTGTCGTTGTCATCGATGCGCCGCTTAATTTAATCCCGTTGAGTGTCGTCGCTGGCTTGGAATGCCTCCATCCCACAGGAATATGCCCGAGGGTTAAGAACGGCCTCGAAGGCCGACCGTCTTTCGTCCACCAAATCGGCATAGGTCGAGCTGACGAAGATTTGGCATTTAACGTCCATGCGGCTTCACCCTTCGATCCGCCCTTGTAAGTCTGCAAGCAGGCTGGGGATAACGTTCCGTGCCCGCATCAAGAAGCCGACTCATGATTCTTGCAAGGGGTGAAGCGATCAAAGGCCGACCCGCGCGCTGGCACGCCAGGTTGCCCGGTTTGCCGGAAGGAATAATCACTTGCGGCCGAGGAGTATGAAACGTGCGGTGCCCCCCGCCGCAGCGACAGCCTT
>NZ_JAMYNL010000078.1:0-2255 GCF_040319065.1 Mesorhizobium sp. M0968 | reverse complement strand
CGCTTGGTCTCGACGATCAGCCGCTCGATCTGCTCGGGCAACTGGTTGGCGTACCTCACCGGCCGCCGCGAGCGGTCGCAAAGCGGTCAGGTTGGGTGCAGCAGCAAGGCGGCGAAAAGATCGAGATAAGGGCGACGTGATCTGGACCCCGCCAGGCGTCAGGCACTGGCACGGCGCCACTGCGACGAGTTCCATGATCCACATCGCGATTACGCCCGTGATCGACGGCAAGAATGTTGAGTGGATGGAGCAGGTCTCGGACGAACAGTATCATTGAGGGCTTACACCCCGCCTGGGCTTAGGGATGAAATGGCCCCTTGCAAACGATGAGAAAGGCCCTGAGATGAAAAGTATCGCCGCCCTTGCCCTCGTGTTGTCATGGCAAAGCGCATTTGCGCAGTCGGGCAGTCTCACGCGGGAGGGCGTTCAAGCAGTATCTCCCGCCCTTGCGCTTCATGCTCAGGAGACGCTCGCAAACCGGCTCTGGAAACGCCCCGGCCTATCGGTGCGCGACCGCAGCATCGTCACGGTCTCCGCCTTATTGCGAGAAACCATGTCGCCTTATTGCCAGATCAGCTGCGCCTTGCGCTCGACAATGGCGTGAAACCCGCCGAGATATCCGAGATCATCACTCACCTCGCTTTCTACGCCGGCTGGGGCAACGCTACATCGGCGGTTCCAGCCGCCAAGAACGTTTTCACTGAACGCGCCATTGGCCAGGATCAGTTGCCAGCAGCTAACCCCACGCTTCTGCCGCTCGACGAAAAGGCTGAGGCCAACGCGCGGCGGGAGTTGCAGAGGGTACGGGACCAGCCTCGCCGGGCCTCGTCCGCGACACCGCTGAAGTGCTGTTCCGAAACCTCTGGCTGCGCCCTGATCTGGCGCCGCGCGACCGGAGCCTGGTGAACGTTAGCGCTCTGATAGCAGCAGGCCAGGTCGAGCAAATCCCCTATCACCTCGACCGGGCCTTGAATAACGGCCTTACCCGAGAAGAAGCTTCCGAGGCAATCAGTCATCTTGTCTACTACGCTGGCTGGCCAAACGCGTTCTCAGCAGCGCCGGTCGCGCTCGGCGTTTTCGAAAAGCGCGCGGCCAACTGACGCGCGGGCCGGTCATGGATGGTCGCGGGGGGCAACACGATAGTCAGTCTCTTTGACTCATCATCTTCGGCGGCGTGCAAGTCAATCCGGGCTCCTAAATGCAAAGAACCGGCCGCGCTTTTCGGGGCGGGGTCTGGTCCGACACTCAATGGCGGCGCCGCGCCTACCTCCCCAGCGGTAGCTTGGAGGCCGAAACAAGGTTGTCCTCGTCCTCTATGCCGGCCTTGAAATTTGCGATTATCCGCGATGCGAGAGCCTCACGTTCGTGATCAGATTGAGCGTTGACCTTCAGCCGATCGAACACGCGGCCCAGTAGGTCAATTTCGGACGGGGTGAAAACACCAGCTCGCTCAGCGTTTCGACGAATCGGCATGACGGCCCCCTTCCTTGCGCAGGTAATCCTATTAAGAAACCCCAGCAAAAACAAAGCCCGCCGCGCTGTTTTGGCACGGCGGGCAATCAAGCGCTGACACCAAGCTTAGGGACTTCGGGGGTTGGGCTTGCCTGGCGCCAGATCGTGGGGAGAAGTTAGGCTAATCAGCAATAACGCGTCCACCAACCGACGGTGGAAGAAGGCTACTGGCCGGGGGACTCGCTACCCAGAGAAGCAATATAACTCCCATCGCATAGGGAATCAGAACGACCGCCAGCGCCACCCAAAAGCCGGGGTCCGCCAACACCGCCATTTCACTGCGAAGCTCTTCCATCGCGTGTTTTCAAGGAGGGTGTGTTTTCAGCCTTCCGCCGCTGCTCCCGTAGCCGAGCCGTCTTTGCGTCTCGGGCCGCGCGCTCAATATCGATTAATGACCGTGCAGCATCTGTCGTGCGCTGCTCTCTCTCATCTCTTTGCGTCCAAGTAGCCAAGATCGCTCTCCTATGCGAGGCCCGAGCTGGGCGAATAGTGCTACTGATCGAACCATCGTCGCAGGCGGGTGTTCCACCCAAGACGACAAAAAGCCCGCCGACCGAAGCCGACGGGCCAAGTCTGCGACAGCTGATCACAATTTGCTGTCTGGCCGAAGTACAAAGCACCAACACGCGAAAGCGGCCGAAAGTTCCGCAGATGCTAATAGTCGAAACCGGTCGGCTACCAACCACGTCGACGGCTCGGCGGCCTATACGCGTGTGCCAGGATTGGCGAATACAACCAAGCTC
>NZ_JAMYNL010000077.1:0-2364 GCF_040319065.1 Mesorhizobium sp. M0968 | reverse complement strand
CGGCAATCAAAGGGGCCGCGAGCGACTCATTGAGCTTGATTTCCGTCTTGCAGCTTGGGCAGCTGATTATCGGTTCATTGAGAATCCTGTCCCCCTGCAGCATGGTATTGATGGGCTGGACGGTCATCTGCGCGCTGCCTCCCTGAGGAATCAGTTAAAGGACACGCCAGACTATATCCCGCCACGCGTTTCGGAAAAGAACAAAGAGTGAACTATTTTTCTGCGGCTCCATGAAGTCCATGTGATCGGCGATGTATCTGCGCGTGCTGGCTGAGAAGGCGAGGGCCGGGGAGGTTTCGGTCGGGCCTACGCTGATGGCTGCTTTGAAAGCTAATGGGTCACCGACCAGGATGGCCGGTAAGGGAATCGCCTAGCCTTGCTCTAATTTAGCTTGGGCCATATTTGCCGTGACTGAGTGGTGATCCCACAGGAATCGAACCTGTGACCTACAAATTAGGAATCTGTCAGACGACCTTTTCCATTGTTTCCCAATGCAGGTCGTTGTACGTTTTCACTCGTCCTAACATGCTCAAGTTGTCGTATTTTTCGTACTGCGCGGCTATGATGGCGTAGACAGACCAACAGATCGAAGATGGCGCAACCCCGTACTAATCCCGTACTAATTTCATGGCAGACCTTAGAATCCCCCTTACAGACCGCGCCGTCGCAAGCCTCCAGCATGCGTCTTCGGGCCAATATTTTGCTCGAGACACCGACCTGCAGGGCTTCATGGTGCTCGTGGGCAAACGGAAAAAAACGTTCGTTGTCCAGGGTGATCGAATGAAGGCGGGCAAGCGTCTTTCCGTCCGGATGAAGGTTGCCGAAGTTGGAGAACTCACAACGCGTGCGGCGCGGGCGAAGGCCAAGGACATTCTCGGCAAGATCGCCAACGGCGTTGACCCTCGCGCGTCGACGCGCAAGCGGGACGGCGATGTTGAAGCGGTTGATCTGTCGTCGATCGCGAACCCCACTCTTCGCACTGCCTGGGAGCGCTATCGCGACGGGCATATGAAGAACAAGGGTCGCAGCGATGGGACGATCAACAACTATCGTGATCACGTCGAGCGGCTCTTGGTCGGCTGGCTTGACGAGCCCCTTTCCAAGCTGGGCAATGATCCTTCGCTCGTGACCGTGCGGCACGAAAAACTCACCAAAGAGAATGGCGCCTACATCGCCAATGGCTGCATGCGAACGCTGCGCGCCGTCTACAATCATGCTCGCAAGGTCGCCCGCACGCTGCCGGCGGACAATCCGGTCTCAGCCATAGACTGGAATGCCGAACATCGGCGCAACACCGCGCTCGGGCTTTCGGATCTGGAGGAATGGTTCACACAACTCGCGGCGTTGAAGAACCCCGTTCGGCGGGAACTCCATCTGTTCATGCTGCTGTCAGGCCATCGCCCTGAAGCAATCAGGAAGGCGCGGGTCCAGCATGTCGATTTTCGCGCGCGTGTCCTGCACATACCCAAGCCCAAGGGCGGCGAGGTCAAGGCCTTCGACATACCGCTTTCGAAAGCCATGATCCGCTGCCTGGTTCGAGTGATGCGTATCGGCCGGGCTCTCTATGCCGAGCAATCGCGTGACTGGCTGTTCCCGGCCGAGAGCAAAAGCGGTCACGTTATCGAGCACAAGGAAAAGCGCAGCGATCTGTCGAAATGGGGGAATGACCTGCGGCAGACTTTCCGCACAATCGCGCAAACCGCGGGCGTTGCGGAGCTGGACGTTCACCTCTTGATGAACCACTCGATCCCGGGTGTTAACGCAGGCTACATCACACGCAACAAGCTGCTCAGCGATCATCTGCGCCAGCAGCAGGAGTCCATCTCACGTCGGATGCTCGAGGCCGGTCGGTCAAGACAGAAGGAAACGAAGCGTCGAGCTTCTGCTTGGCCCGTGCTTCCAAGTAGGGGCCTGCTTTCTGATCTAATGAGAGGGAAAGACTAGGCGGCTCTAGGAAAGTGGAACACCAACCCTCCGAAGGCCGAGTCCTTCAGCCAATAGAGCGCTTTCGCCGTTTCCTACATTGCTAGGCGGATTGACGTCTCCTGCTTCGCTGTCTTGGGTGAGGGTTCATTTTGACCAGCACCTGGAGTGCGCCCCTCGGACCGGACAGGGTCAAGCCGCAGTTTTGACCATCTGCCGGGCGTGTTGGTCCTCGAACTGTTGCGGGCTGAGATAGCCGAGCGCTGAGTGCAATCGGCGGGTGTTGTAAACCTCATCAATGAAGCGGGGAAGGTCCTCAGCGACGTCGGCGAAGGTTTCGTAGGCCATCGGATAGACGGCTTCGACCTTCATCGTCTTCATGAAGCTTTCCGCTTTCGCATTATCGTAGGGATTGCCGCGCCGGCCCATCGATCCAATAAG
>NZ_JAMYNL010000076.1:0-2524 GCF_040319065.1 Mesorhizobium sp. M0968 | reverse complement strand
CAATGATGTCGGGCTGATGCTCCTCCAAGGCCGCCATGTACTTTTCGACTGGGTTGTTGATCCCAAGGTCAATGATCTCGAAGCCGGCGCCCTCCATCATCATGCCGACGAGGTTCTTGCCGATGTCGTGGATGTCGCCCTTGACGGTGCCGATCACCATCTTGCCCTGCTTAGGCGCTCCGGTCGCGATCAGCAGCGGGCGCAGGATGAACATTCCCGCCTTCATGGCGTTGGCGGACAGAAGCACCTCAGGAACGAACAGGATGCCATCGCGAAAATCCTCGCCGACGATGCGCATGCCCTCGACCAGCGCCTCGGTCAGCACCGTGTAAGGGGTCCAGCCGCGATCGAGGAGAATATGCGTGCCCTGCTCGATTTCTTCCTTCAGCCCGTCATAGAGGTCGTCGTGCATCTGTTGCACAAGTTCCTCATCGGAAAGCTCGGAAAGATTGATCTCTTCATCAGCCATGTCGGGTCTCAATCCTTGATTTCAGGGAGGTCGGCGCCCCATGCTCGATGCGGCGCCGACCAGGCTTCGGGCGAAGCCTTGGGAGTTGCTCCGGCTGCCAGCCAGACCTTCTGTAAACCATCTGGTGGGTCTGCTGAATTGCGTAATTCTGCTTAGGTGCGTTACACCCCGTCGCTCTTTGTTCTTCTCTCCAGTTCAAGTGATCTGCATCGCAGCCTAGGCAATGCTTGGGGAGATTTCCTCCTGACGCTTGGCGACGAATGCATCGAGTTCTTCTCGCAAGGCCAAATCCAGAGACGGCTGTTCGTAACTGGCGATGATTGATTCAGCTTTCTCGCGACAGCGTTGCGCCATATCTTTCGATCCCTTGACTTTCCACTGCTCGTAGCTGAGGTAGTCCAGGATCTCGGGCGCGATGAAAGCGTCCTTGAACCGCTTAAGCGTGAAGGAGTCGCCGAGATAGTGCCCACCGGGCCCGATCCGTCGGACCGCCGCGAGAGCGTCTTCGAAATGCTCGAAGGATATTCCTTTCGCATATTTTTCGATCAGCAGGTTCTGCTCCGCGTCAGCAACGAACTTGGCCATGCAGCACACGAGGCCGGCCTCGTCCCAGCCGCCCGCATGCATCATGAGATTCGCGCAGGCGCTGGCGCCCGACATATAGGCGATCGCCGACTCATACCCGGACTGCGCATCGAAGGTCTTGGCGGACGACTGGGACGCAGTGGTTCGCCACGGGACACCGTACCGCCTCGCCAGTTGACCAATGACGGCGTTGAGCAAAGTGACCTCAGGCATCCCGGACATGGGGGCACCGCTGCGCATCGACACCGAGACCGAGTATTGGCCGTAGATCATTTTCGCGCCGGGTCTCACCAGTTGCGTATACGCGAGCGCGGCGAGCGCTTCTGCGTTCAACTGCGCAATGGTGGCCGGGACATCAGCGGGAGTGTTAGCTGCGCCGAGGACGAAGGGCGAGAGCAGGACAACCTGGTTCGCCTCGACGAAAGCTCGGAGGCCCTCGAGCATGGTTGAGTCCCAGACCAAGGGCGAATTTCCCGACACGTGCCCCATCATTACAGCATTTTGGTCCATGAATTCTTTGCCGTGAACGATGCGCCCCATCGCAATAGAATCCTCGGCTCGCTCCCTCCCGGTCGTAAGGCCGAAGAACGGCATGTTCGTTTCAACCAGGCTTGAATGATTGATGTGCAGGTGACGCCAAGGCACTGCAATGTCGGTTGGCTCGCAGGTAAACCCTCCGGCGATGTGGAAGCCCGGCAGCATCTGCGTGAGCCGGTTCATATCGCGCAGGTCCGCGATCGTCGATGCGCGGCGGACGCCCTGAAGGTCGCGGACATTTGGTGCACCCTGCATCGCTCCGAATGTCATCGTATCAAGCGCGATCTCGAAGCGCTGTGATGGATCGCGGGATGTCATCTCGAAGCGGGAGGGCGCCTTGGCGAGAAGGTTCATGACCATCTCGCCTTCGAGGCGGACGCGATGCTCCTTGACATCGGCCCCAGCCTCCTTCCACTGCCTGATCGCCGTCTCGTCCCTGAATTCGATGCCGATCTCGCGCAAGATCGCTAGGGATGCTTGGTGAATGCGCTCCAACTGTTCCGGAGACACGACCTCTACGGGCCGAATGCCGTACTTAATGGTGGAAACGCGTGGCCTTTTCTCGGCTTCCCGCGCTGCTACCACAGACGATCGGCCCCCGCGGCGTCGAATTGTAGGAGTATCTGCGTCCATCATAGCCTCACCTGCGGTGCCGGAATATCAGCGGTCGACTGATCGAACTTGCCGCCTGAAATGGGCGGCCTTATTCACCATGAGATTTATGCTAGGGACCAATCGGCGCTATGAGAATACCTAAAAGTTTTCGCTGGCGCTAAACTCAGTTTATATCCAGCCAGCCGCATACAAGCTGGATCACGTGAGTCAGCGGCATCAGCCGGCTCAAAAAGTCACTGGCGGAGTTCTTCGGACTGGGCGAGGAACCAGTCGACCAATATCTTGCATCGCTTGTTCCTGCTGACGTCGTCGCTGGCC
>NZ_JAMYNL010000075.1:0-2720 GCF_040319065.1 Mesorhizobium sp. M0968 | reverse complement strand
TCTGGAGGCCAGCACGACGGCGCGCTTCGAAGCGTCGGCCAAGACAGGCAAGGTCCGCAGGTTCAAGGAGTTCGTTGACGGCGCCCGCGGCGCGGCCGGGCCGGCAGCACTCAGGCGACTATAACGGGCGCAGAGCCGACCCTGCGGCTTCCAGACATTGTCGTGTACAGCTTCAGACCCTCAAGCCGAGCCCGCAGGGCCTCGCTTACCTTTTACGGGGCGGCGGTACGTCCAAGCCGCTTCAACAGTTAAGAATTTCGCAAAGACGATACCCCCGGATCGTCGAGCTTCCGCTGCCACTTCCCGCATTCGCCGAGGCGGTCAATGACCCGCCCTTCACAATAGTTATCCGGCAAGCATCTGGATGCGAGAGATAATGTTGCCGGAGGCATCTCTCATGGCTTCTACACCTGCCTGAACGCCAGAACCGCGTTCGTGCCGCCAAAGGCGAAGGAGTTGCTCAGTGCCACGCGCACCTTGCGCTCGCGTGCCACATTGGGCGTGACGTCGAGATCGCAATCGGGGTCCAGCTCACGATAATTGGCAGTCGGCGGCACGACGCTCTCGCGGATAGCCATCACGCAGGCGATCAACTCGAGCGCGCCGGACGCGCCGAGGCAATGCGCGTGCATGGACTTGGTAGAAGAAATGGACATTGAGAAGGCGTGCTGACCGAAGACGCGCTTGATCGCCGCCGTCTCGATCTGGTCGTTGGCCTTGGTGCCGGTGCCGTGCGCGTTGAGATAGTCGACATCCTCGGCGTCCAGCCTGGCATCGGCAAGGCAGGCCCGCATTGCTGCCTCCGGCCCCTCGACAGTCGGCGCGACGATGTCGGACGCATCGGCGGAAAGGCCGGCACCGGCAATTTCGGCAAGGATGGTGGCGCCCCGAGCCAGGGCATGCTCGTAGCTTTCCAGCACCGCCATGCCGGCGCCTTCACCAAGCGACAGGCCCTGGCGATCGGCCGAGAATGGCCGGCAAGTATCGGGCGAAAGCACGCGGATCGCTTCCCATGCCTTCAGCACACCCCATATGAGCGGCGCTTCGCTGCCGCCGGCAAGCATCACGTCGGCCCGGCCGAGCCTGATCTGGTCCACCGCGCAGGCAATCGCATGGTTTGCCGAGGAACAGGCGGACGTGACGCCGAAGACCGGCCCGCGCAGGCCGAGACTCATGCTGACCTGGCCGGCAGCGGCACCCGGCATCGCCTTGGGTACAGTCAAGAGAGCGGCACGCTTACCGCCCAGAAGGATGGCGCGGTAGGTTTGCTCGATCGCATCCCACCCGCAGCCGCCAACGCCCACCGTCGCACCGAAGCGATAGCTATTTCTCTCTTTGGAGGAAAGTCCGGCCTGACGCATGGCTTCGCGCGCCGCAAGCACAGCGAGCAGGCTGAAGCGGTCCATGGAGATGAGTTGCTTGCCGTCGATGTCATGCTCCGGCAGCGCCTTGATCTCGGCACCGATCCTGACCCTCAATTCATGGAGCTCGGAGTTGACGATTGGGCCGATGGCGGAGCGGCCTTCTCGCATCTCTGTCCAAATGGCGGCGGCGTTGGTCCCAAGCCCGCAAATACCGCCAATCCCAGTAATCACGACGCGCCTGTCCATTCACACCCCCTTAGCGAGCAAGCTGCGCACGGCTTCCACCATGTCCCCAACATTCTGGAGATCCGACCATGCCTCGGCCGTATTCATCTCGATCTCGATGCCGTAGGCCTGCTCCAGGTCCCAGAGAACGTCCGCCAATCCCAGTGAATCGATACCGAGCGAAGTCAGTCCCGTGGCAGCCGTTATCTCGCCGCCTGTGGCAGGCGCTATGCCGCCCTCCGACGCGGCGCGCTTCTTGATCATGGCGATTATTTCGTTGGCGAGTTGATCTGCCATCTTGTTCCTTTCCAGCTTGCGTTTTCGGCGTCGTTCAAAACCCGAGTCGCGTCGCGTTGCCAAAATTGCCCCTCATAGAGCCTGTGCGACCGACCAAGCCCAATGCCCATAGGAACCGGACGAGTTCCGGCTTCTGCGGCGTCAGCCCGATGACGAAGAAAAGTCGCCGGCCTCCCGCTTTTGCGCCAGCACATCAAGAACCTGCGTGTAAATGGATAGGAACCGTCGTCAAACGTCAGCTAAACGCTGCGACGGTGGGTGCTGTCAGCGTATTCACTCGGCACCTCATATGTAATCGAGATGTTTCATAGCTCCGGACCAGTTGCGATCAACTATTGTACCGGTCCGCCATTCGTCGGAGAGTTCGACATGATCGGAGCGCTGCCTCTCATTCCCAGTACAATCTCCACCGCACGCGACAGATTTCCTCTTTCGGGCTCTTCTCAAGGGACTCGCCACGCGATAGAGGCAGTGATCGGCGCACGTGAGGTCCTGCCAAGTCCATGCGACATTCCGGAAAATTGGTAAAATCGTTTGTTTCAATCAAATGCATCCACGCTATGGATAGCTAAGACATGCGTTTCAAAGGGCTCGATCTGAATCTTCTCGTCGTTCTCGACGCGCTGCTGAGCGAGCGCGGCCTCACGGCGGCGGCACGCCGCATCAACCTAACCAAATTCATGGGGGTTGGTGGATGTGGCGCAAGCCGTTGAAACGTAGGATTTGGTTGCTTAAGCCGATCCGAACCATTCCCGGAGACCACACCCACCATGAACGATCTTGCGCTGCCGCTGAGCGGTTTGTCATCAGTCGGCGGCAAGTCCGTCGTCGCCC
>NZ_JAMYNL010000074.1:0-2935 GCF_040319065.1 Mesorhizobium sp. M0968 | reverse complement strand
CATAATCCCTCATTTTGATTCGATAGCGCCCCGCGGATGTCTGCCTACTAGAGGGTGTATATTAGCGCCAAATCACATACCTGCACGCCCTGATAGAATGATTGATCGGCGGCAGGAATGCTGCACCGCAAGAAAAAATGTAAAGAAATATACTGGAGATACTCCATCCCTTGGAAAGCGTAAAGATCTATTATCAGCGATATCCCAAAATATTAGGTGAATGCGTTATAGGCCGTGCGACTCGCTTGTAAGAAATGGCTCGTAAAAAGTTGCCGATAATTATCCGGTTGGTAAGTACAATGGATTTTACTGTGAATTGACGATGAGTAAAGCGTATTTGGTAAGTAAGTATGACTTGATTGTACAGACGATCTGTAAGATGGTTGGACGTAAGAAAAAGGTTAACTTCTATCGCCTCCAAAATATATATCGAACGACAGGGGGGTGAGGAAGAAAGATTCGTTTTTACGACATGCACTTCCATGCCAGCGAATCTGGCCGACGTTAGATTGAGGTCCAAGCCCGAACCACTTTCTGTATTGACGACGCCAATTTGTTGTGGACAGATAATGGACAGGTGCTCGTCTCACGACCGAAATTAACCGCAATAGAGTTTACCGATAAGGAAGGCGATCAAGTTTCGCCATCTGTCCCTCGCCTGGAAGGCAGGTCCTGCTAGGGATGTCGTGACGGAGATGCGGCTCAGATCAACGCATCGCAGAAGCCAGGCTGCATTGAGACTATGCTCTGAGTGAAAATAAGCGTCCTTGTAGATCGCCGCACCGAATGCCAGCAAGGCTGTTACGGTCAGCTTGCCTCGGTTGTATTGCGCCAGCACGAGCGCTGCAGCCCTGCCCGAAATGCGCCGGTCGGACGGCCGCGGCGACGTCAGTGTTGTTCCGTCCGCGCCAGCAGCGCTCGGCCAAAAGTAGCTGAGGGTGAGGTCGAGCTGGTGGTGCGGCAATATGGCCACGGTTAAACGTGAGGAAGTGGCCCTGGACTGCGGTACACCAATCTGCACCGCAAGTCGGAAACTTCGAACAGCCTGATCGAGCCGGTACCGATTGAATCGGCGAACGAGCGATGATACCTAGCGCGCTTCGCAAGGCCCACCGAGAATGTTCCAGGGTGCGCCAATCGTGTCGTTGAGAGGGGTTCACTTGCCAATCTTAGTCACAGGTGCAGCTGGCTTTATTGGAAGCCACGTTTGTCTCAAGCTTCTGGAACGCGGCGACGACGTGCTGGGTGTGGACAATTTGAACGACTATTATGATCCGACGCTGAAGAGAGCTCGGCTGGCACGATTGCTCGGACTGTCGAAGTTTTCCTTTCTCGAAATTGATATCGCCGATCCTATGGCGCTTGCGCGGGCCCTGAGCGGGCAGGACATAAACAAGGTCATTCATCTCGCGGCACAGGCTGGCGTGCGTTATTCGTTGGAAAATCCCCGAGCCTACATCCGGTCCAACATCAGCGGTCACCTCGAGGTCCTAGAATTTTGTCGCGGCTGCCCCGGCTTTGAGCACTTGGTCTATGCGTCATCGAGTTCGGTTTATGGAGGCAACCGGAAAGTACCTTTCAGCGAGAGCGATCGGGTCGATCACCCCGTGTCCCTTTACGCGGCCACGAAAAAGTCGGATGAGTTGATGAGCCACACCTACGGTCATCTATTTGGTGTGCGGCAGACCGGTCTAAGATTCTTCACGGTCTATGGTCCTTGGGGCCGGCCTGACATGGCCTATTGGATATTCACAAAGGCCATACTTGAAGGCAAGCCGATCCGGGTGTTCAACAACGGAGCGATGTGGCGCGATTTCACCTATATAGACGACGTCGTAGAGGCGGTTCTTGCCGTGCTCGACAAGCCGCCTTTGACAGACATTCCCTCTGCCAGGCTCTACAATGTTGGGAACAACCAGCCAGCTCGGCTCGGTGACTTCATTGACATCCTGGAAAGACTGTTGGGGGTAACGGCAAACCGCCAATCCGAGACGATGCAGCCCGGCGATGTGGCGCAGACCTTTGCCGATATGACATTGTTGGAGCAAGACTTCGGCTTCAAACCGCGAACGTCACTGGAATCCGGTCTTGGCAAGTTCGTGAACTGGTACCAATCGGAATGGACAGGGATAACAAGAGCACTGTGACGATGAAGCCAACGCGTTCCAGCAAATTGACCTGCCAGATATAAAAATTGGGAGCTACCGCTCCATACAGTAGTAAATGGACTAGCAACGCTGATAGTGCCCGCCGGACTCCTCTGGCTGGCCGCACAAAAATCGTTGGCTTATTAGTTTTTCCGTAAGATCAGCTCCGTCATTCGCGAAGAATTGGGCGACGACAAAGGTGTTCAGCCTAGAGCGATCAGGCCGTGACAAGATGTGCCAAGTCAAACTGGTTTACAGATAACCATCTCGGTAGGAACCCGCCCTCTTGCGGTTTCGGACACAAGGCTAATCATCCAAACTGGTTTCGTGAGAGTTGCGCACAAAATAACGTGCTTTGACGCGACAGTAATATCAATAATGTCTATTAAAAAGGAGCGTGCCGCTGAAGGCCACAGGACTATCGGCCATGACGGGCGGGCGTCGGGTTCGATCATTCACTTGCAATAGGGTGAGAATGCCCCATGTAAATAGTGCCAAGAGCGGCTGGCCCGGCTCTAGGATGACCTCGTCGTTCCTCAGTCTTTGTCGGCGCTTGTGGACGTGGATGTTGCGATGACCCGGCTCGACATGACGCTGGTGCCGACCTTCTAGAATGGGATGGATGGCAATCAGTGCGCCGTCCTCGAAGATGCGTACCTCTTCGGCCAGAGTGTGCACCTCGACGACACGGCGCCTGGTGGCATCGGGCACGCTGTAGAAATTGCCGCCGACGCTGACCATGCCCTCCCGGCTGATACGTCGCTCGAGCTTTAGGACCGATCGGAACG
>NZ_JAMYNL010000073.1:0-3323 GCF_040319065.1 Mesorhizobium sp. M0968 | reverse complement strand
ATCAAGAGCAGGAACGTGCCCTCAAATGCCGCCACAGCGTATCCGCTTTCTGCCATCGGCTTTAGAAGCCCGATATTCCGGTTCCTACAGTGTGCGTTCGGTTTGAATCTTCTCGTCGAACCCATATTCGATTGACGATTAGTCGACGTGCCCCATTGACGCCAAGTACCTCGCCCAAAGCAGCTCCGATGCCAGTTTCAAGAAGTGCAAAATGGCCCATAAATGCGCCGCCAAAGTCAATGCTCTCGTATCGGGTCTATATCGAGCAGCGCGGAGTTGGTCAGCATTAGACAGCCTAACGGGTCCTTCCCAACATAGCCATGGGCACCGGCCTGCTACTCACGGAGCACCCCCTCCTCCTTGGCAGCAGCCTCGAAAGCCTGACGGACCTCTTCCGGAGTCACACGGTCCTGAAAGGCGTCGGCGCACAGTTGCACAGCCTCCTCCACTTAGGTCCCATCTTGGTCCACTTCATGAGTTCCTCGGCGGCACCCTCGACGTTGTTGCACCCGTAGGTGACCCCAGGTCGGTCGGTCTTTACGTACACCGGAGGGGAGAACCAATGGGTTGCCACGACAACTCCTACTCAGGGGAGAGATACGCGTTGGCCTGCTTAGTGGCAGCCTCAAAGGCCTTTCGGATTTTCGTATTATGTGGGGGTCAATCGAATCGCCCTCCAAGGCTGACAGGCAGAGGGTCCAGCGAGGCCCTCGCCGGGTCCACATTTTGAGCTTTTGAGCTGCTCAAGGGCTTCCTTCGCATTGTTGCAGCCATGCCTGACACCGATTTCAGTCTTCACGAACACCGGAGGGACGACCAGATGGGCGCCATGATACCTCGTACTCAGGGGAGAGATACACGTTGGCCTCCCTGGCAGCCGCCTCAAAAGCTTCAGGGACCTCATGGGGGGACACCCTGCCCTCGAACGCGTTGACCCAGGATTGGACCGCCTGCGTCCACCTCGGGCCCTTTGTTTCCCATTCCATCAGTTGCTCGGCGGCTCCCTTGACGTGGCTGGCCCCATTACGTATGCCCGGACGTTTCGTCTTCACGTAGACCGGTGGAGAGAACCAGAGAAGACCATAAGGGGAACTTAGAGCGGCAAGAGCCCGCCGACCAACCCCGCTTTAGACGCAGCTAAGGGAACGATGTAGGCCCTCGCGGGTTTAGAGGGTTGCAGCGGTCGGTTCTTCTTGGATGTGCAGCCGCTGTGGCCGGGGTCCGTCGCCTCTCATCTCCATGCTTGGCGGCGGGCTCCTTTCGCGAAGGCGGTGTTGGTCAGAGAACCTTTGCCGCAATTCAAGTTAGCTGGTTGTCATTGGCGGGAGTAATGTCCCCTCCTCTTTTGCAGCAGCCACTTCATCAGCTCCTCCCCGGCTGCCTCGGCGTTGTTGACGTTGCGGATGATCCCGGGACGCTCGGTCTTGACCGGGACCAGAGGGTTGAACCAATGGAGTGCCATACAGTCACTCTTTGTCGGCGCGCTCGCCGGCGATGATGACGCACTTGCGCGGTTGAGGCGGGACGATCGCGAGCACCCCACAACTCGGTATTTCAAGCGGCTCGGCATCCCGCGACCCTGACCTGTTATCAAAAGTTATGGTCGCGGCGACTGTCCTAAGTAGATGTCGCGGCCCGACAGGGCCCCATACATGCCCATACGTGCGGAATTCCTCGACGAGGCCGCGCATGCGATTCTCTTGCCTCGAAACAGGGGCCGGAGATTAACGGGAATGAGGTTTATCGGTAGTCACCCCTGGGCCGTAATCGATTGCCTGTCGGATCGAGGCCGAGCAGCTTCAATTCCTCCAGATCGAACACTGAACTACTTGACCCGTTGCCTTCTCTCACGAACTCTTTCGAAAACACGGGATGAAGACCGAGTGCGCGCGATCCAGCTTCGCCTCTCGCAACGAAATCGGGAGGGCCGACATGCGTTTGCCAGACAAAGTTTGGTGGGGCAGGTTTCCACGTAACTTTTGATCCGTAGGCCGCTTTGCCCGGAGCGGTGATATGTCCACGTAGAGTGCAGATCCGCGGCTCCAGCCTTCTCGCGCAAGCATTCGGCGTCTCCGCATGATCGACGCAGGATGTTTGCTGCAAGAGTGATGCATGATGGACAGTGGTGGGGCACGCATTGACGATGTCAGGCGTTCAGGATTTTCGCTTCCTTGGCGGCGCTGAGAAATGCCACGCGCGCTACATCCGGTGAGCTGCCGCCGCCGAGAACCTTCATGCATGCCATACGAGCCTGGATGCGGCGCGCGGTTTCTCCAATGGGTCAGCGGTAAAGCAGCATTTCGGCGGCTTCGCGGGTGCTCGAAACACTGACTTTGCCGGAGGACAGCAAAACGGTCACGGGCTCTTCGAACGTCCCGACGTCTCGTTCGCAGGTCATATGCTGGTCTCCTTTCGCAAACCTCCCCAAGACTTTACCGGTGAACCATCCGTTCCGTTGCGTCACGTTTCTCCCGGTGGGCGAACATTCTGTGAGCATGGGAGCTCGTCCAGAGCGCGGGCTTGATCGCTCAGACTGGACTCGCCAACGCGTTGCGGTCCTCAACAGCGAGAACCGTCCTTATCGCTACGGGCCACTTGCCGGCGCAGGCATCCGCAGACGGAAGTCAATACTCATTTCTGTGGATGGAAATCTCGCGTGCAGATCGGCGAAGCTGGGCAAGAGGAGTGATCGTCATGACCGTTCTTGCCATAGCATCGCCAGCGACCCCCAACGGAACGCAGCGGGCCCGTCTTCTTGCCTGAAGAGCTGCATCTCTATTTGGAGTTCATCGGCCAGGCGCTGGCACAAATCCCGTCGACTGGATGAGCCTCGACGGCTTCCTTGCACGGCGGCCAAAAAGACCAGGGTCCGCCGATCCATCAAGGCAACGGACGCCATCTTGGATCGGCTAGTGGTCGATGCTCAGGACGACCAAATTGCTCGGCGTCAGAAGATGTCCTGGCCAGCATGGGCTGGTTGGTCATTGTAGCTCTCCGTCGGGTTTGCGCGCCGGCCTTAGCGGGCAGCGGATAGGCTACTTGGCGAGGAAGTCCGTGATGAGCTTGACCGTGGCGTCCGGGTTTTCCTCCATGATCCAGTGACCGGAGCCCGGTACGATCCCAACAGTCACATGGGTCGCGACATAGCGTAGATCGTCTGCCTGGGCCGTGCCGAAAGACTTTTCAGCGCCAACGGCTAGCACCGGCATCGAGACTTTGCCGCCCTTCGCCAACAACTCCTTGTTGTCCGCCGCATCCTGGTTAAAGGCGGCGAATTGCTCGAAGGCGTCGTGCATGGCGTGAGGTCGCGCGTAAAGTACGGA
>NZ_JAMYNL010000072.1:0-3369 GCF_040319065.1 Mesorhizobium sp. M0968 | reverse complement strand
GCCGAGAGCCTGCATCTGGTCGAGGGTTGGATGTGTCAGCATGGGTTAGGACCCGCCGCGGATGTTGGTGTGCGATGGCGTGGGCTTGACCGGCTCGGCCGCGGGCGGCACGCGGTCGAGGCCGGATTTGAGGATGGCGTTGTCGTATCCGGCGGCCATGAGCACCGTACGCATCCGGTGAAGACCGCAGACGTGCCGACAGGAAGGCTGCCCGCCCAGGTGACGATGGCGGCGATTGCCTTCAACATGCGCCGATGATCCGGCCGCAGGAGGGTTCGTATGATGAGCATATCCCAGCATTTCGGCTACACGTTCAGCATTGATCGCACAAGCCGCCTTGACATCGATGCTAATAGCGGCATAAATATCTTTACGATTATGCTTCTTTCCACACTCGGAGCCGGCGATGTCCGACAGCAAGCGCTCGAAGACGGAGGCCCTCATCGAACAAGGCACCTTCAATCCAAACCCCGAGAAGGTGGGCGATCCGAAGTTCAGCGACAGCGAGTTCTTCGATCCGCACGACGCCGTGCAGGTCAGATACGAGATGCTGCGGCGCGTCTCCATCGACAACATGTCGGTGACGGTGGCGTCCGACGAGTATGGCGTTTCCAGGCCGACCTATTACCAGGCAAGGGCGAGCTTCGACGCAGCCGGGATTGCGGGACTGGTACCAAAGAAGCCGGGCCCCCGCGGTCCCCACAAAATCGACGACGAAGTCCTGGCGTTTCTTCAGGCACAGTTGGGCCCGGGCGAACCCGTTCGTGCTCGGGAGCTGGCGAAGCTGGTCCGCCGCGAACTCGATGTCGAGCTTCATCCCAGGACGATCGAGCGGGTATTAAAAAAAACCGGCAGGTGAACATTGCCGCGGCATCGGTGCGTTCATCGATCCTGTCGTCGGCCATTGCGGCCCAGTATGAGGTGCTGCGCGGGGCAGCCCTCGGCGAAGCTCTGCCTCTCAAGGCTCGTAGCGGCCTCATGCTCTTTCTGCGCCGGGGCATGTGGGGATGGGCACAGACGCTGGCCGCAGCAGCAAATCCCCTGCAAGAACAAAGTCATCCACCGTCGACCGCCTGGCCGACCCACGGCGGGCACGCAGCCGTCGTTCACGTCCTTGCGACAATAGCCATGAGCATCCACGACCGGAGGTCACCATGAATGCGCACCTTAAAGTCCAGCCTCATCACGTCGAACGCAGCGCCTACCTGTACATCCGCCAATCCTCGATGCGGCAAGTCATCGAGAACACCGAGAGCGCCAGGCGGCAATATGCGCTTCGTGGACGTGCGGTCGCCCTCGGCTGGCGGGACGAGCAGATTATCGTCGTCGACAATGATCAGGGTGAATCCGGTGCTTCGGCGGCCTGGCGCGAGGGGTTTCAGCGTTTGGTCAGCGACGTCGGCATGGGGCGCGCCGGGATCGTGATGGGGCTGGAAGTCTCCCGGCTGGCGCGGAACAATGCCGATTGGCAGCGCCTGCTGGAGATCTGCGCTCTTGCCGACACCCTGATCCTCGATGAAGACGGCGTCTATGACCCCGCAGGCTTCAACGACCGGCTCCTGCTCGGTCTCAAGGGCACCATGAGCGAAGCAGAGTTGCATGTGATCAAGGCACGGCTGCGCGGAGGCATCCTCAACAAGGCAAGGCGCGGCGAGTTTCGCTGTCCCCTGCCAACCGGGCTGGTCTATGACCATTCCGGCAATGTGGTGCTCGATCCGGACACGCAAGTCAGGGAGACGATCATCCATTTCTTCGAGACGTTCGCTCGCGTCGGATCCGCCTCCCAGACCGTCAAGGCCTTTCGCACGGAAGGCCTTTTGTTCCCGTCACGCCTGCACAACAGTCAGACGGTGTTTCGGCCGCTGACCGCATCGACCGCGGTGCGCGTCCTGAACAATCCGCGTTACGCCGGCGCCTATGCCTATGGGCGGCGACACTATCGGCGCACCATCGACGGCAAGAAGACTGTGCGTGCGCGAACTAATGATGATTGGCCGGCCTGCATTCCCGATGCGCATCCCGGCTATATCAGCTGGGAACAACATCAGGAGAACCTGAAGATTCTCAAGGCGAACGGCCAAGGATATGACGCGGCACGAGCGTCAATCCCAAGAGAAGGCCCGGCGCTGCTGCAAGGTCGGGCGGTATGTGGGCAATGCGGCCGGCATTTCCGGGTTCGCTACGCTGCCCGGCGCGGCCGACAGGAAGCCTGGTACATCTGCGATCGCGCCCATACCTATCGCGGTGACCCCTTGTGCCAGTCGATCGCCGGGCCTCCTGTCGATGAAGCCATCGGCAGGCTGATTGCCGAGCAGATGACGCCGGCCGCCGTCGAACTGGCGCTCGACGTCCGTAAGGAGATCCAAGCCCGGCATGAAGAAGCAGATCGGCTGCGCTGTCGCGCGGTCGAGCGCGCCCAGATCGAGGCCGATCTCGCCCAGCGCCGTTTCATGCTGGTCGATCCCGACAATCGTCTCGTCGCCGACACGCTCGAAGGCGAATGGAACGAGAAGCTCCGTATTTTGGCCAAGGCCCGCGAAGAGCGTGAGCGTGCCCGGGAGCACGATCAATTCATCCTTGATGAAGCTGTCCGCGAGCGGCTGGTCGCAATGACGGTGGATTTCAACAAGCTCTGGGCGGATCCCGACACACCAAACCGCGAACGCAAGCGACTCCTTGCCCACATCATCGAGGATGTCACTCTCGTCAAGCTGCCGGCGGAAGGAACCACCAAGGTTCACGTGCGATTCAAAGGCGGCAAGATCCAGACGCTCACAACCTTGAGCCCAAAATCTTCCGCCCAGCAGATCAAGACGCAGCCCGGCATCGTCGAACTGGTCGACAAACTCCTCGACGACCACATCTATTCCGAGATCGCAGAACTGCTCAACCAGCAAGGATACCGTCCCGGCGAGGCCGCACGCCGCGGTCGCCACACCGCCCGCTTCACGGCCTTGCGAGTTGCCTATCTCGTTCACCAATACAAGCTGCGCTCTCGCTATGAGCGCCTGCGGGAACGTGGAATGCTGACAAAACAGGAAGCGGCCGCGCGTCTCAATATCCACGAGCACACCGTCACCCGATGGGCCAAACATGGCCTCATCGCCAGCCACGCCTACAACGGGCACTATTGCCTGTACGAACTTCCCGTTTCGGATCTACCGCAAAAACAATGCAGCCGATGGAACCGGCTCGTCGATCGCGCTGCCGCACGAAGGCAAAATGCCAGCCAGGCAAAAAACTCTCAACTGAAGACGAAAGGGACGTAGTATGAATGCAGATCGTTTGCATACAGCGACATGCCGAGCCCATCATGCCAGATAATCTTGATCAGATTGCCGCTGCGGCCGCGGAAGACATAAATATCGC
>NZ_JAMYNL010000071.1:0-3624 GCF_040319065.1 Mesorhizobium sp. M0968 | reverse complement strand
CCAAGGAACGCAAGGCCACAACACGCCTGTGGGCCAAGCGGGAGGCTCAAATACAAGGCGTAATCGAGTCGACCGCGGGGATGTATGGCGACTTGCAAGGTATCGCTGGAAAGGTGATGCAAGAGATTGACGGCTTGGAGGTCCTGGCCATCGAAGCATCTATGCCCGATGCCGAATAGACAATCGGCATGCAGCTCAACAGGAAAACGATTGGCAATCTGGAGCGGCTTGCCAGACGAACAGGGGACGGACCAACACGCGCACGACGCGGGATGCGTTGCCATGACCGCTGTGCAGAACAGGCATCGCAATAGTGCCCAATGCATTCGTTGCGTTTGGCCCCACCGCCACTACGAAACGAACAATTTCGCCGACTGTCTTTCAAGCCGCCAGGAGAGTTTCGTGACAGAAAAAGCTGAAAACAATGCCGACAACCTGATCGAACTCACTGCCGACTCGTCTCGCCCTATGTCTCGAACAATCCGGTTTCGGTCGGTGACTTGCCGGCCCTCATCAGTCAGATCCACGCCGCATTGAAGGGCACCGGCGGCGGCGGTGCTGCGCCGGATAAGTCCGGGGCTCTCAAGCCTGCCGTGCCGATCAAGAAATCGGTCACTCCGGACTACATCGTCAGCCTTGAGGACGGGAAGAAGGTCAGGTCGTTGAAACGCCATCTCGCGACCCACTACAACCTGACGCCCGACGAATATCGCACCAAATGGGCCCTGCCAGCGGACTACCCGATGGTCGCGCCGAACTATGCCGCAGCGCGCTCGGCATTGGCCAAGACGATGGGGCTCGGCCGAAAGCCGAAAGAACCGGAAAAGGCGGCGCCGGTGAAGCGGACGCGCAAGAAGACCGCGGCCTGATTGCTGCAGATCCATCGGCCTATGTAGCCCGGACACAAAAAGGCGGGAGTAACCCGCTTTCCACAGGCGAAGCTGGTTAAACGGTACCAAGGGTTGCCGATCAGACACTCTCAAGTTTTGGTGCGAGAATAAAATCGAAACGGGCTCGGGCTGGTCAGGCTTTGGCTCTGGCAAAATGGCCCGGGAAGTTACGGCCGCTTCGGCATATTCTGCAAGCGCGGCAGGTGTCATCCCGAGCGCGGTCTCAAAGAGCCGGCTCGGCACCGTCACCACCTGACGAAAAAGCGCGGCAGCTCTTGTGGCGTCGGCGGCAACGAGCACAGAGCGCCACTTTCCGACCTCACCACCTCTAAAGCGCGAACGTCTGGTGTGATGCCCGATGCGCACGTTCGTAGGCATCTCACTGTTACATCGCGGTGACAAAAGCACCGCCACGGTGGCGTCAACCGGTTACCAAGGGCAGTAAATATCTCCGGCCTTCTGGGAGTGGCGTGTCAGCGTCCCCAGAGGCTGCGTGGGCGTGTCGCCGGTTGGCTGTTAGCGCGGCGACTGGATCGCTCCACGCCTCGCAAGCGGGATAGCGAAATCTCGTGAAGGCAAGGTCGAGCTGCGTTTTCCGCTCTCTATCGGCGACGGGCGGCGACTGGGAGAGACGGATACCGTGCACATGGGGCGTCAGGAAGTTGGCAGGACATGGACGCGGGGCGGCCCGCGTGCAGGCGCTTGGCCGAGCGGTGCAATGAACACGCAGCGCCACCTCGCAGCGATCATGGTGTGCGACGTCGTCGGCTATTCGCGCCTGACGGAGCGCGACGAGCGCGGCACGCTCGAGCGGCTGAAGATCTACCGCAAGGACCTCCTCGAACCGCTGGTCTCTGAGCACCGGGGTCGGATCGTCAAGCTCACCGGCGACGGCATGCTGTGTGAGTTCGCGAGCGTCGTCAACGCGGTGGCCTCGGCGATGGCGATCCAGCAGGCCCTGGCAGAACACGAGGCGGAGATGCCCGAGGAAGAGCGGATTCGCTTCCGCATCGGCGTCAATCTCGGCGACGTGGTCTGCGAGGAGGACGGCGACCTCTACGGCGACGGGGTCAACATCGCAGCCCGCCTCGACAGCATCGCCGACCCCGGCACCGTGGTCGTCTCAGGCACCGCCTACGACCACCTTCAGGGCAAGCTCGACTGCGGCTTCACGCCGCTCGGCAATCTGCGCCTCAAGAACATCGAGCGGCCGGTGCGCGCCTACCGCGTCGAGACCGACGCGGGCGCCTCGGTGGCTGCATCGCCTCCGCTGCCCGCGAAACCCTCGATCGCGGTTCTGCCTTTTACCAACATGAGCGGCGATCCCGACCAGGAATACTTCGCCGACGGGCTGGTGGAGGACATCATCACGGGATTGAGCCGGGTGAACTCCTTCTTCGTGATCGCCCGCAACTCGTCCTTCACCTACAAGGGCCGGGCGGTGGACCTGCGCCAGGTCGGGCGCGAGCTGGGCGTCCGCTACGTGCTCGAAGGCAGCATCCGCAGAGCAGGATCGCGGGTGCGCATCAGTGGGCAGTTGGTGGACGCGATCAGCGGACACCATGTCTGGGCCGACCGCTTCGAGGGCGACGTGAGCGACATCTTCGACCTGCAGGACAAGGTGACCGAGAGCGTCGTCGGCGCTGTCGAACCGAGCATCCGGCTGCAGGAGATCAAGCAGGCGCGCATGAAGCCGACTGACTACATCGGTGCCTACGACCTCTACCTTCGTGCGCTGCCGCGCTTCTACAGCATGACGCGCGAAGGCTTCGCCGACGTGCGCCGGCTCACCAACGAGGCGCTCAGCATCGACCCAGACTTCACCCTGGCGAAGGCACTCGGTGCCTATATCCGCAGCCTGTCGGTGAGTCAGTGCTGGCACGAGCCCGACGATATCCGCGTCGCCGTGCGCATGGCCCGCGAGGTGCTGGCGGACGCGCGAGACGACCCGACAAGCTTGCGTTTCGCCGCGCAGGTGATCGCCTACAGCGCCAAGGATTACGAGACGGCGCTGGACACGATCGAACGGTCCCTGCTCCTCAACCCCAATTCGGCGCAGGGCCATACGGGCAGCGGCTGGGTGAACGCCCATTCCGGCCACCCCCTCGTCGCGATCGAGCACTTCCACAGGGCGATGCGGCTGAGTCCGGTCGACCCCGAGAAGGGCATCGCGCTCTCCGGCATCGGGATGACCTACCTGATGCTCGAACGCTACGAGGAAGCGCTGGCTTGGGGAGAACGAGCGCTGCGCGAGATGCCGAATTACGGCTCCTCGCACCGGGTGGTGATCATGGCGCTGGTCAAACTCAACCGGCCGGACGAAGCGCAGGCGGCGGCGCGGCGGCTGATGGAAGCGTTCCCGACCTACACGCTCGGCCTGCAGAGGCAGATCAACCCGTGGCGGGACAAGGTGTTCGCCGAGCACTACGTCGAAGCGTTGGGTATTGCCGGCGTGCCGGAGTGATCGTCGCGGCTGCAAAGATGCCCTCCCCTGCGCGTCACGTCCGGCCAGGCGACGCGCCCCTTGATCCCGCGTCGCTTCTGGAAGGATAGTTCTCTGGCCGGCTTGTCCGAGGACCGAGCCCGTAGAGCAGCTGTGAACAGCCGGCGACCTCTCTGTTGGGTTCGCGTCGAACTTCCGGTTTCCACCGATAGTGTTGAAGAAGTCGGCGATGAAGCCGTGGATCCACTCGCACCGAAGCGTCTTGATTAAGGTCGACGCGACCTCCTCGCC
>NZ_JAMYNL010000070.1:0-3625 GCF_040319065.1 Mesorhizobium sp. M0968 | reverse complement strand
GATGGCGCACTTGCGCGGTTGAGGCGGGACGATCGCGAGCACCCGCACAACTCGGTATTTCAAGCGGCTCGGCATCCCGCGACCCTGACCTGTTATCAAAAGTTATGGTCGGGGCGACTGTCTAAAGTAGACATTAAGTAGATGTCGCGGCCCGACAGGCCCCCATACATGCCCATACGTGCGGAATTCCTCGACGAGGCCGCGCGTGCCGGTGTCGCGGACTGTGCGACACCATTGGTGAATTTGACGCCGGCGATGTCTGAGCAGCTCAAGAGTAAGGCGACAGTATCGAGGTATCTGCCACGGCGGGAGGCACGCGACGCTCGATGCGGATCTGCTGGAATGGATTATGCGGAGGCAGCTTCGAGTTGCCGCGCCGGCTCCTGGTGCGGCGCAGCATCTGTTCCCGCGCCAGCGCCGGCCGGTCATGTTCCTTGAGGCCGAGCGCGGTGGCTTCCGTAAAGGCGTCGATAAATGCCAGCAGGTGGGGCCGTGGTCTTGCGGCGCTGCCGCAGCATGCGAGCGACTAGAGGGTGCCGAGCCAGGGTTGATGCTGGAGTGGACTGATGTCTTCCCAGGCGTCCGAGAGCATCGCAGCAACACCACTTGATGAGATAGGTTATCGTGCTATATATGTAATCATCCTCACCAACCCAGCGGAGTGGAATATTATGGCACATACCAATGACACCATTGAGCTATCGGGATTTGGCGCGCTCACCGGAACTCCGAAGGAGGTTGGTGACCAACTTGATCGGCTGACTGCGGAGCAAGTCATAGCACTAACGTTCGAGCATGGGAGTGAACCTGCAGTTCGCGCCCTTGCGGACACGGTCGTCAGCATCGCGCCTCTGGTCCGTACCATCCTGATGAGTCGCCAACGTGAAGCCATTAACTCAATAATCGAGGCCCTGGTCCCTCAGGTGCCGCCCCCGCAGTACATGCTTGTCGAGGCGCGGATGACGGCCGAGGCGAGAAAGGCAGTGCTGGAGAGCGGCGATTGGCTGACCGCTCCCCAAATCGCCAAAATGGCTGGATTCAGCACAAGCAACCCGAGTGCGCAGCCACACAAGTGGAAGAAAGAAGGCCAGATCTTTGCGGTTCGGCATCGGGGCGTAGACTATTTCCCTGGGTATGCTCTGGATTCCGCCGCTGGATATCGGCCTATCAAAACGCTCGCTAAGGTTCTGAGCGTCTTACACGAGAAAAAGGACGACTGGGGACTCGCCTATTGGTTTGCATCGGTCAATAGCTTCCTTGGGGGCAAGCGTCCGCAAGATGTGCTCCCTGCGCAACCCGAGCGCGTTCTTGCAGCCGCCGAGGATGAGTTGGTAGGCGCACTCCATGGCTAAATCAAAGATTGGACGGGGACCTGGGACTCCAGTTCCCGTTCCATCGCACGATTTGCAGGATATCATCACCCGAACGATATGGCCGGCGGACCAAGTTATCCATCGTATCCATTTGAATCTCTATGCCGGCGTCGAGTTCAATCCAGGCCTGAAAGGCAATGCCCGTTTCAGCCCGATCAAGAATGCAACTGGGGCCAATATCCCAACTCTGTACGGCGGCACGACCTTTGACTGCGCGGCGATGGAAACCGTCTTCCACGATGTGCCATTCGCGCCGGGCCTGAAGACCTACGACAAGGTGAAACTGGCGGATCAAGTCTATTCGCAGGTGGCGCCGCAGGGCGAATTGGTCTTGGCTGATCTGAGCGTCACAGCGCTGAGGAACCTCGGCATCAAGCGCAGCCAGATCATCGACACCGAGAAGGACCGCTACCCAGCAACACGCCCCTGGGCTGAAGCCATTCACGTACAATGCCCAGATATCCAGGGACTTTGCTGGATTTCTCGGCAGGACGACCGGGCTCTCGCCGTGATGCTGTTTGGCGATCGAATTCCGGCAAGGACGTTGGTGCAGTCCGGCGTGTCGCTCGATTTGACCGGGGTTTCTGACGTCTATTCCGAATTGCTCGAACTCGCCGATCGTATCGGCGTAAAGATCGTAGGCATCAGCTTCTGATGGCGGGACAGGAGATCATGGCAATTCTGGGGGCAGCAACGAGGTAGTCGCTGACCTCCCCAGCCGCGCCTTCCGGCAACCGTCTGATCAGAGTGTGCCGTTGCGGTCATGGCCGCGCCGAAGGCGGAGGGACTGTTGCGGGTAAAAGCCGTCCGTATGCGCCGTGCGCTGGCGGCTGTCGAGCTGTTCGACGTGATTCAATGGCGCGGTTTGCGCGGAAATTTTGCAGCCCCGGGGCCTGCAGAGCGCGATCAAACTGGCGGTGCGCGCCAGGCCCATCCGCGGCCGCAAGAGCAGGAAGGCTGTGACCGCCGATATTCTGGCCGCCCTCTTGAAACATGCGCCGGTGACCGTCTCGTCGACGTCGGGGATCGCGCGATTCTCATCACGGCCTTCGCCTGCAGCGGCCGGCGTCGCAGCGAAATTTCTGCTCTTCGCGTCGAACAGCTGGTCGACGAAGACCCGGTTCCGGCCGATCCCAACGCTCCCGGCGGCGATAAATTGCCGTGCCTGTCGATACGGCTCGGCCGCACAGAGACGACGCAAGCCGACAGCGACGCTTTCGTGCTGCTCGTCGGCCGGCCTGTGCTGGTCTTGAAGGACTGGCTGGAACGCGCCAGGATCAGCGACCGCGTCGTGTTTGGCGGCATCGACCACTGGGGCAATCTCGAAGCGCGCGTCCTGACGCCGCAGGCCGTCAATCTGATCCTGAAGCGGCGCACCGCCGAGGCCGGGCGCTCGATCCGGAAGCCTTCTCCGCCCACAGCTTGCGCTCCGGCTATCTCACCGAAATCGCACGCCGCGGTATTCCGCTGCCCGAAGCCATGCAGCAGTCGCAGCATCGCTCCGCGCAGCAGGCCTCAAACTATTACAATGACGCGGAACGCACGCTCGCGCGGGCGGCGCGGATAATCGCCTGAGTCGCAATTCGATCCGACCCTTGCGGCGTTAGCTCCAGACAATTGGTTCCGAGGCAGCCGGCCTTCCGGATCGATCACCTTGACCTGGTGCGGGAGCCCCTCGCCCCAGCTCCATAGCACGAGGTTCTGATCGGATGTGCCGGCACCTGGGGCGAAGCTGGGCACGAGAATGCCGAACTTGCCTTCAGCAACCAAGCGGTCGTGGATGCTCCATGACGGCGGCCGTTTGCCATCGGCGAGAAAATCCATCCAGGCACAAGCCATATCTTCGAACTGGGCGTCGGCCTGGCCTTGCGCCGTCCTCAGATCGACAATGTCGCCCCCGAAACCGGCCAAATGCACGCACAACGTCCAGTTCTCCCGATCGGCCGCCCATTGGCGATCCCCGCGTCTCGACCGAGGATCGGGCGACCGACGCCCGACGAGGTCAAGGCGGCTGGCTGCCGCCTCGCCCACCAGGAGCACGGCTCCGGCGCCTCGCCCTCCCGGCCGGTCTGGCGAAGCTGATGCGCGAGATAGCCGTATGTGGGACACGCCGCTATGCGATATAGCGCCCAGAATCTGTCAATGCCGCTCGAATTTTCCCCAAAAGTGGAGTGCGCCCCTCGGACCGGACAGGGTGAACAAGCAGAATTGACTTGGAAGCCGGGCTTTCGAAGGATGGAAGCCCATGGTGA
>NZ_JAMYNL010000069.1:0-3656 GCF_040319065.1 Mesorhizobium sp. M0968 | reverse complement strand
ATTCCTTCGCAAGTCGCTTCGCTCCCCAGCCAAGCTCATGCAGCCGCAGCATCGCTGCCACTTCTTCAGGCTGAAGCATCTCCTCTCCCTGCATCGTTCTCGACAATGCAGGAATCGCCGAAATCTCAACCGTCATCCATGCCTCCTCTCATAACCGAGGGGGTCAGTTCTTCATTTCGTCAGGGGGTCAGTTTCTCAATTCGGCCGACACCATTGGCTGTCAACATTTTTCAATCGCACGTCATTCGGTTCTCCGGCAACCACCTTCGTCTTCCGTTTCAGGAATCAAGAGCGAATGACAGTGGAAGTCCCAAGCCGCTGTACCGCTCTGTAGACAACAACTTCCCCCCAACGTGACATCAGATTTTCTGACAGCAGGTCGTCGCTACACGACGGCAATCCCTTCGAACCAGTCAGAATGCTCGACGCTCTAGAATGAAGGGTGCCTTGGTCAAGGGCACCCTTCGCATCGGCGGCAGGCTTCGATCCGGGGAGTACGGACCTTAGCATTCTGGGAGGAGCCGCCGATGAGCTGTTTGGTATTCCGCGTCGCCAACGGTGGCTGGACCGGCGAAGCTTGATGCCCGCAACAGCAATGCTGCGGGCACCATGGTTCAATGGTGTGATCCGCTAGAACGAGCGCTGGAAGCGAAGGATGCCGCCGATGTTGTTTTCCTTGTCGGCATTGGTCCAGTTGGTGACGGTGTCTTCGCCGACATGCAGGTAGTCGACTTCGGCGGTGACCTTTAGGCCCTTGACGATTTCATAGGCAATGTTCGCCGCAACGCCGAAGTTCTTGCCTTCGTCATAAGAGAGCTGGGCGTTGAACGAGGTCTTCTCGTTGATGGTATAGGTACCACCGCCCCACACTGCCCAGTTGCCGCTCCACTGCTTGTAGAAGCCGCGACCACTAGCGTCGATTGCGTTGATCGCATTATCCAACAGATTGTCGTCGGTACCATAGCCGCCCATGATGAAGAGCGACAGATTGTCCATCGGCTTGACGTCCAGGCGAACCTTGCCTGCCACTTCTTCATAGTTGCTGTCATAGGCAACGACGCCGGTGACGGCGCCCCAGCCCTGCGTATACTTCACGCCGCCGACGACATGCGGAACGTAGCTGTCGATCGTGCCGACTGCGCCAGAGCCCTCTTCGAGCGAGACCACGGCCGAGAAGCCGTTGCCGGCGTCGAAGTAGTACTGGACGACGTTGGTGTCGAAGTTGCCGTAGGGAACCAGTGTATCCTGAACGACGTTGCCAGCGTATCCGATGAACGAATTGAAGGCCGAGTCGTCCTTGCCGACGCGCAGCCCACCGAGTTGGATCCAGGCCATTTTCAGCGTGACGCCCTTGTCAAAGGCAGCATTGCTGGTTGCGGTGTTGCCGAAATTGAAGCGGGTCTCGGTGTAGGTCTTCAAGGTCCCGAGTTCGGTTTCCTGGCCGGTCCAGGTCTTCAGCGTGAAGCGGGTGTTCTTCTTCCAGGTATCCTGGACATCGCCGTCCTGGCGGTCGGTTGCTTGGGCACCGTCGAACGAGCCAATATCGCCAGCACCGATGTCATAGCGGATATAGCCGCCAATGCGCAGGCAGGTTTCAGTGCCAGGGATGTAGAAGTAGCCGGCACCATAGACGTCGCAGATCTTGACGTATTCGGCCGGTTCGGGCTCGGCGACGACAACCGCATCAGCGGCGCGCGCGCCGGTGACCGCGGCCAAAGCCGCAGCGGAGCCGAGAAGAAGGCTCTTGATGTTCATTTTGATCTCCACTCAAAAGATTAAAAAAAGGGCAGGGTATCCTTGCTGAAAGACAGCACCCCTCCCCATTCCCCACGATCGAGAAACCATGCGCATCGCGCTGCTCTCTCGCAGTTTGACGCTACCGGTCGTCGTGATTTATTCAAGACGTATAGCAAGCGCAGCAACGCTATCCATAATAACAGTTGCAGTTATGTCACGAAAATCGAAGTATATATTGTACTAATAGTATAGATTATACAAATAGAACAATCTGCACAATTGGACAAATGTCGCGAGATACACCATTCAATTCGGAGTGGTGCGCGCGCGTCTACACGAGCAGGCGCAGTGGCCAGCCTATTGCCGGTGCATTGATTTGCAGGTGGTTTCGTCAGCTGGCGTTATGTCGAGACAAAATCTCGCGCGGCCAAAATGACTTCTTCAGCCAGGTCTTGCCTGAGCATTTCTATGGGAACGCGACCATCGAGAAGAGGCGAAGGGCGGATAAGCCAAAGCCACGCCGGTCTGGGATTGGCAATCAAGGAGAGCACTTGTCGTATCCCCGGCGCAGGCCTGCCGTCGATGAATTGAGCCAACGGGAACACATGCTTGCGTGCGCCTTTCCGCAACGCAACTACATCGTTGTGCCGTTGCCACCAATGCAATGTGGATCGCGGTATGCCGAAATGTTGTTCCAGATATGTTGGCCCTGCAACCTGACCCGCCCAGTCTTCAATGCGCAGGCAATCGCTTTGCTGATCCCGCACTTTTACTGCGCACCCATGCGCGCCCTCGGTGCGCACCGTGAGCGGAGCCGCCTCCCGGGCGCTGGCATCGAAAAATCGCGCTGCTCCGGCTGCGAGCCCGTGAACAAACTTGGAGGCCAAGGCTGTCAAATCGTCATGAATCGCTTGTTCGTGAGCCGAAAGCAAATCGGCAGCAGCGATAATTGTATTGTGCTGAGCCAGAACGCGCTGGACCTCTTTTGCTACCAAGCTTGAAAGCTCGTCCTGGCGAGGCTCATTTCCAAAATTATATGATTTTGTCATGTGTGGCTCCCCCTGCCCCGTAAGAGTCCGGTTGAGTGCCTGCGCGATCGAATTGTGATTATGGGCTATGTTGTGGGCACAAGAGATACCCACCTTCGGAGAAGCCTGCTCCAACCGGTATAACTTCGCCACAGCGCGTTTAGTCCGGCATTTGAAACGGCCTCGGGTCACGGAAGCGGCGTAGCACGTTATCGGAAATACGGGCGACATTGTTGGCGTAGTCAGCGTGCGGCAGACAGCTGCCCCACGCAATTGAGCCGACCGAAAAGACGGCTCCGCCTGCGGGTGTCTCGAAGAACGTCATATCGGCACGAATGGGCTCTCTCGGGGCATCGTTCCAAAGCGCGGTGAAGAACTCGCTTCCACTCATCCCGCGCATGTATGAACTGGTATGGCCCTCTGAAGCCGCAACCACAAGGGCATGGCGAGGGGTTCCAAGCCCTTGATCCACCACGTCAACCTCAAGACCTGCAGCTCCGCCCAAAATACCAAAATCGCCAAAGATATTCTCGGTGATGCCTTCCAAGATGAAGCGCGCCCGCGGATCGTCACCCGCCGGCAGGCGACGATAGTAACTGCAGCGGTCAAAAGCCTCGGTCCGATATCCTACGCCAACAAGTGACTGTTCGGGTCTCCCCAGATCCCTCCATGCACCACAGAGCCGGCCTGTAAAGCTGGTGTGGGCGTCGCCCGCGTCGACCCGGCCCATCTTTGAATTGCGCCGCCTTAACTCGACCAAGCCGTGTCTTTGGGGATGGAAATCGATGGTGTGGTAAAACCCATTGCCGCCGAGATACATGAGCCGCCCACCCTTGGCTAGAAAGCCGTCGAGAGCCTGCAACATCGGTAGCGACCAATACTCCGGATGAC
>NZ_JAMYNL010000068.1:0-3839 GCF_040319065.1 Mesorhizobium sp. M0968 | reverse complement strand
TTTTAGCCTTGATGCCTTTGCCGGCGGCTTCCTCGTCCAGTCGCTGCTTGCCCTGTGGCTTTTCGAAAAATTCGACCTGTCGCTTTCGGAAGCGGGCTTTTTCTTCTTCTGGTCCGGGGTGCTTTCGGCGTTCTCATTCCCCGTTGCCGCCTGGCTGTCGCGGCACATCGGACTCATCAACACGATGGTGTTCACACACATTCCGTCCAGCATCGCCCTGATGCTGGCGGCGCTTGCGCCGACGCTTCCTCTGGCGCTCGCCCTGCTGCTGATCCGTGCCGCGCTTTCGCAGATGGACGTCCCGACGCGCTCATCTTACGTCACGGCGGTCGTCACGGAGGCGGAGCGGGCAGCCGCCGCGAGCTTCACATCGGTACCGCGCAGTTTGGCTGCCGCAGCCAGTCCCGCCCTGGCGGGCGCTCTGTTCGCTGCCTCCTTCCGGGCTTGGCCCCTGATCATCTGCGGTGCACTGAAGATCGCTTACGATCTGCTGCTGCTGCTGCAGTTTCGGCACCTCAAGCCGCCGGAGGAACGATGAGGCAGCCGCCGGTTTGGGGTGTTTGACCAGGATGGGTCAATCGCGAAGGCAAACGTTGGAAAGGTCATCGATCACTTCGGCTCTGACTCCGGACTTGTCGAATGCCTAATGTCACCCGACATCCTTACGCGATGCCTGCAGACCATCACCCGCAGCGCAGCAGACAACGACGGTCTCCGCTGGTTTCTGCCGATCAGGCAGGCCGTGCTTTGTAAAAGCGGCACCAACCATCGGGGCTGATTTCACCCGCGACAATCTCGGATGCATTCGGCTTCAGGAAATGGGTGCACCCGGCGCAGCGGGGACCTTTGTTTGGAACATCCTAATAAAGCGCCACAGGCTTTGGGGTTGTTTCGGCGCCGCGCGCCGCAGGCTGACCTGTCATGCAGGAAGCAAGCCCACCTGCACCGGCAAATCGCCGCGCCGGTCGTCGACACCTCAAGAAATTTCCGGCGAGACAGCGCTTGGCCTGGCTCACGTTGTGCCGACCCGCAATCTATCTCACCACGATCTTCTTTAATGATCTTTCCTCCCAATCGAACCCAAAGAAGCGCCGAGTGCTGATCAGATCGATTTGAGGTACTCGATCACTCTTTTCCTGATCGGTCAGATCAAGGCCGAGATGGCCGTCATAGTGCTCCTTCCGCGCAAGACGTCGATCGGTTCACTCCTCCTGCCAGCGGTCAACCAAGTTAAGGACCCGACGTCTCCTCCCGGCTCGAGGTCTATTTCAATAAAACCGTGCGTCACCGTCCTGCTTCCTTGATCCCTTGCCTTCCCTTACAATCCCTTCCGGACACAGAGGAGTTCCGCCATGAGCGAAGACGCCGTCAACATGTCGATCCGCAAGTTCCTGAAGGAAGTCGGCGTCACCTCCCAGCGCAAGATCGAGGAGACGGTGCGCGAAGGGCAAATCGGCGGCAAGAAGCTGAAGGTCCGCATGACGCTGACGGCGGAAGGCACCGGCCTCAACCACGTGGTGGACGGCGAGATCGAACTTCCATAAGCCGGGCGAAGCGACCTAGCGAAACGGCCGACGCGGCCGAAAGCGGTCGAGACGGATCAGCGGTTGGAATGGCGTCTGGCCGGGTCGATGTAGTACCGCTCACCCCACGCTCCTGCGACTCTGAGGGAACGCGAAAGACCGACCCTAAGCGGAAGCTCGCTCGCTCCGGGTCAATTCACGGCCATCACCCTTTACGTGTTTGAGCGTGAACCGCTGAAGGCTTCATCGCCGTTGTGGACTCATCCCAGGGTGACCATCACACCTCATGTCGCGAGCTTCTGGGTGGATTGTGGAATCGACCAGATCGCCGATCTCTGCGGTCAAGTCGCAAGAGGAGAGCCTCTGTCCAACAAAATCGACCTCGAACGGGGTTATTGAATCGAAGTAGGGTGTTTACCCATTTAAGCAGCTTCCGATCTTATGAAGCGCGGACATCAGCGCGCGCGTCACCCGGCTATGCATCATCAGCGTGAGCATGCTTTCAAAGAGCCAAGCGAGAACCTTTCCGTCAACCACGGCGAGCGCGGCAACGGAAATTCGTAGCCAGACATCGGCGATTTAGGCTAAGACCGGCAAGGCATGCTTTCCAAGAGCCGCTATTATGACGTGGAAACCATGAATATTATTCTTGATATTGCAAAGCTGATGCTCGAAGTAAAATATACTTGTACGCCAGCGTCATATGAGAGCGTAGGGAGGGGCGAGGTCCGATTTGCAGGCTGGAAGAGGTACTTTTCTCACGTTCACCACGCGCCGAGGCCGCATTGAAACATGCTCTTTTCGTCACGGCTCTCCCGGAGTAAATGGAACACGCTTGGACATCCTGCCCTCCTGCTGGACTGTGCCCCGGCCGACTACAATCTTAGACTAAGATATCAAACATGGAAAGCAAGTCACCATCAGCGGATAGCGACGGCCGCACACCACCTCACTTCTATCGGAAACCAGACGCCGGTCACCAAAACAGTCCGCAGCGTTCGCCGCCAATCCAGCGTGGACAGGGCAGGCGGCGTCTTTGCCTGCCGATCCAGTGGTGGCAGGAGGTGGAGTGCCGCGAACTGGAGGGCGCACCCCGTCATCTGGCGGGAAGCGGAGCGGCCGTTCAGGCCTCTACTACGATTGTCGGCGCGCCGGGCCTGGCATGGCCGATGATGCGAGCCGAAGGATAGCCGTCCGCGACGATCCTCTCGACGAGCGCCGCTGCGTGGTCGGTCTGGCAAGCAACCAGCAACCCGCCCGAAGTCTGTGGATCCGTGAGAAGATGGCGTCGCCACTCGGGCATGCCGGGAGGTAAGCTTACCGCGTCGGCCATAGCTCGCCCAGTTGCGCCGCGATGCGCCGGTGACGTGGCCGTCGACTGCGAGCGAGGCAGCTTCGGAAAAGAGCGGCACGTCGTGGCTGCAAATTATCAGCGTGCACCCGGAACCGCGTGCCATCTCGAGGCCATGTCCGAGCAAGCCAAATCCGGTCACGTCGGTGACGGCGTGGACGCTCGCGTCCTGCGCCAGCTCCGATCCGATCCGGTTGAGAAGGGTGGTGGAGGCGATCATTTCGCGATAGCCGCTCTCGGAAAGCGCCTGCTTCTTGATGGCGGCGGAATAGATGCCGACGCCGAGCCCCTTCGTCAGGATCAAGGCGTCACCCGGCTTGGCGTCAGAATTGCGTCGGATATCTCCGGGTCGGCATGTGCCGATGACTGCGAGGCCATAAATCGGCTCCGGCGAGTCGATCGAGTGAGCCGCCGATGGCGCAAATTTCTGGAGGAGCATCGTCCCCGGTGGGGCGTCCGGACTTCAAATCCGGGAGGGGCCGCGAGTCGGTCTCTGGTGGGTTCGACTCCCACTCTCTTCCGCCATCCTAGTGAGCCAAGATGAATCCGACCGCTTCCTTTCTCAATGACCTGAAGACGACGGCTGAGACCGCCAGGACAACCGAGGCAAGCTTCAGGCGACAAGCGGCCAATCAGATCGCGGTCTGGAACAGGAGCGCGCTTTCGCCTTCAGGCGGCTTAACCTCATGCAGGCGATCTCGGACGCCGTGGCCTCAGCCGAAAGTGAGGAGATCGCCGTGGCCAGCGCTTTGGCCGTCCTGCGCTTGCGACTCGGCTGGAATGCGGACAGCGAGGCGCGCACGGAAGCGATCACGCATTTTGGCCCCGTCGCGCTTGCGTTGTTCCAGGCTGCGAAGCTGCCCGAGCACGAACCCGCCATGTACGCCTCCGGCGAGGGCCGCCTTGCGCGAGCATGGCCCGGTAGCGAGGCTGCGCTCTTAGGGTTGTCCTTACGAGCGTAGTTA
>NZ_JAMYNL010000067.1:0-4497 GCF_040319065.1 Mesorhizobium sp. M0968 | reverse complement strand
GCCGAGAGCCTGCATCTGGTCGAGGGTTGGATGTGTCAGCATGGGTTAGGACCCGCCGCGGATGTTGGTGTGCGATGGCGTGGGCGTGACCGGCTCGGCCGCGGGCGGCACGCGGTCGAGGCCGGATTTGAGGATGGCGTTGACGGAGGAGTAGGTAATCGCATTGATGGTCAGTGCCCGCGCGCAGGCCGCCTCGAGCCGATCCCGCTCGTAGCGACGGGCCAGCGAGAGGATGCCAAACGCGGAGCGGTATCCCTGCTCGGGATGGGGACGGTCGCGCATCATCCGCTCGACCAGAATGGCGGTGTTGGCGCCGATCCCGGCTGCCTGCCGGATCAGGTTCGCCGGCGTCGTGTTGGCATAGCGCTGGTGCGCCTTGGGCATGTGCTCGTTGACGGTGACATGGCCGCAGCGCTGCGAGCGGCGGACATGGCTGGCGACGCGCTTGTGATCATGGAAGAGCTCGACCACCCGGTGGGTGAGCCGCACATCCACGCGCCGCCCGATCAGCGCGTGCGGCACCGAGTAGAAGGTCCTGTCGATCTCGACATGGTAGTCGGGATGCACCTTCGCCGATTTCCACTCCGCATATTCGAACGGCGCCGGCGGCAATGGCGACAGGGCCGTTCGTTCGATCTCCTCGAACAGTTCCCGGCGGCTTTTGCCGACATGGCGCATGGGGCGGTTGTTCAGATCCTCCAGCAACACCGCGATTGCGGCGTTGAGATCGCCGAGACTGAAGAAGCGCCGGTTGCGCAGCCGGGCCAGGACCCAGCGCTCGACGATCAGCACCGCGCCCTCGACCTTCCCCTTGTCGCGCGGCTTGCGGCTTCGGGTCGGCAGGATCGTCGTGTCGTAATATTCTGCCATGGCGGCGAAGGTCTGGTTGAGCGTCGGCTCGAACCACAGCGCCTTGGCGACGCCGGCCTTCAGATTGTCGCAGACGATCGCCTTAGTTACCCCGCCGAAGAAGGTGAGTGCCCGGCACTGACCCTCGATCCAGTCCGGCAGTTTCTGGCTGAAGCTGGCATGGGCGAAGGTGAAGGACGACGCGCCCAGCACCGCAACGAAGATCTGAGCCTGGCAGATGACGCCAGTATCGGGATCGACGACGGGCACGGTGTGGCCCGCATAGTCGGTCTGCATCACCGCGCCCGCCTCGTGGCGGTTGCGGAACGTCGCGCTCGACCGGCGCTGGAAAGCGCCGAACCGGTCACAAAACCAGGTGTAGCCATAACCATCGGGGTGCGCCGCGCGGTATTCCTGCCACAACAGCGTCAGCGTCACGCCCTTGCGCTTCAGCTCGCGCGAGATCATCGCCCAATCGGGCTCGTCCAGATCCTGCGGTGGCCGGCCAACCCGGCGAAACAGAAGCCGCTCAAGCGATGCGTCATCGTCACAGCCAGGTGGCAGCGGCCAGTCCGAGACGCCAGCCTCACGTGCCCGCAACAGATAGGTCGAAACCGAAGTCTTGCTGATCTTCAGCCGTTCCGACACCGCACGCACCGAGAGGCCCTGCTCATGCGTCAGCCGCAGGATTGATCGTAGGTCTTTCACTGTCGTTCGTCTCGCTTGCTTCCGTCTTGGCATGGCCCTCCCAACCCGATGATGAGAGGGCAAAATGCCAGAACGGCGCTCCCGAGAACCGACCGTTATATCCGCCCCAAAAACTGTCCGGGAATTAGCGGAATCACTGTCCCGTAATTACTGAAATCGCTGTCCGCGAATTAGCGGAATGGGTGTCCGAGAATTTCTGAAACACGCAATAACCCAGGAGCTTCCGTACAACGGCGCCATTTTTCTGCTCTATCCACGCTTGGTCGTTCTTACGGTAAGGCCGCGAGCGAGTGAGTTCGATGCCGTGACCAAGGCAATATTCGATCAGCCTGTTGTTGACAAACTCGCTGCCATTATCCACATCCAGCGCTCTCAGGGCAAAGGGCAAGCCCATCCGGATGCGCTCGAGTGTCTCGACCACGAGGGTGCCTTCTCGGACTACGATGGGCGCGGCCTCCGTCCATCCGCTCGCGATATCGGTCAGAACCAGGCTGTG
The DNA here is from genome assembly GCF_040319065.1 of Mesorhizobium sp. M0968. Taxonomy (NCBI): domain Bacteria; kingdom Pseudomonadati; phylum Pseudomonadota; class Alphaproteobacteria; order Hyphomicrobiales; family Phyllobacteriaceae; genus Mesorhizobium; species Mesorhizobium sp. M0968. The sequence goes on along the minus strand of NZ_JAMYNL010000067.1, from coordinate 2,444 downwards.
AACATAGCTACCGCAGTTGGCCTCTCCGCAATGAGCAACCAGGTCCATTTCCATGCTGCCGGGAGGCGGCTCGTTCCAGTCAGCAAAGGTGCGCATTTTGATGCGCCGCCGGGGCTCTGGCATAATCCTTGGCTTCTTTTTCGTACGCATGGTGCGCCTCGGCATCTGGAGCAAGCGGTCGATCGTCGCGGCACTCATCGACAGGACCTTGTGGTGTATCTCCTCCTCGAGCTTCAAATGCCCATTGCGTTCCAGCGCCGGCAATAGAATGGGCAGCAGTGCCTTGAGGCGCTTGCCGCAAACTCGATCGGAAGCTTCCCACAGCACGATCAAGGCGCCCCGCGCGGCCTCGTCATAGAGCGACAGGCGTTGACGGATCTGGCGATGCTTCGGCTTCGGGTGGCTGTTCAGGACACGGATTGCGGACTTTTCGTGATACCCCGTCGCGGCGATGAACTCCTCCAAGATCCGGCGCTTGTCCTTGGTCGTCGCGGCCGCATAGCGATCCCTGACCGCATTGGCCAGTTCCATGCGCATGGCATGTGTCATCTTCGTCTTCATGATGCCTCCCTGATGGCGAAGGCATCATGGCGACATGCGCCTTCACGAATAACATTTTAGGTGAGGCAACGAACCCGCGCGGTAACATTTTCCTTGAGGCAATGCGACAGCCCAGGAAACGCCCGAGGCCGCAAGCACGCAATGGCGCGCCGTCGCCGACCAGATCCGGCCGAAGGTGCCGAAGCTGGCGACAATCATGGACGACGCCGAGCCCGACGTGCTTGCCTACATGACTTTCCCCAAGGAGCACCGCGCCAAGCTGCACTCGACCAACCATCGAGCGCCTTAACGGCGAGATCAAGCGGCGCACCGAGGTCATCGGCATCTTCCCAAATGATGACGCCATCGTCCGCCTGGTTGGCGCGATCTTGCTCGAACAGAACGACGAATGGGCCGTGCAGCGCGCCAGATTACATAAGATTTTGAACCTTTGAACGCGTGATCGAGTGCGGTCTTGTGTCAGGCCTTGATTTGCGGCCATGACGTGCCGCGGGCCGGTATGGTGATACGCGGATCAGGTCCAAATCTAGAAAGCGAGCGCGAGGTTCGGTGCGAATTCTGGTTTCCTGATCCCGATCTGATCGATCATTTGCCCATGCGGTTCAGGCCTTCCTCACATCCCCGACGGACCGGTTCAGGTGTGCTGCTGAATGCTCATGCAGGCACCGTTGCCGGATTCCGGTAATCCTCTTCCTTTGTCAGCATGGCCCAGATGCCACGCGCCATCTTGTTGGCCAGCGCAATGGCCACGAGCATGCGCGGCTTCTTCGGCATCATGCGCGCGAGCCAGGAGCCCTCGGGCGCGCCCTTCCGCGATGCCCATCGGACCACAGCCATGGCTCCAATGATGAGCAGGCGTCGAATATCGCATTGGCCCATCTTCGAGGTTTTTCCTAGTCGTTGCTTGCCGCCGGTCGATTCTGCAACGGGACGAGCCCAAGTCAGGCGGCGAAGTCACGGCCGCATTTGAACGTCTCCATCGGGGGCGCGAAAGTTTCGATCGCCAGTGCGGCGATGGGGCCAACGCCGGGCATGGTTTGCAAGCGCCGAGATGCCTCAGCTTCCCTCGACAGAGCATCGATCTTCTTCTTCAGTGCGTCGATCCGGCCAGTTAGGTGGTAGATCCGGTCCAGCAGATCGCGGCAGATTTCGCGGGCCAGATCAGGCAAATTGGCTTTCTCGTCCTCAACGACACATTCAAGTCGGTTCAGATAACGAATTCCCTGCGGCGCGATGTGGCCGAACTCATAAAGGTGCGCACGCAATGCGTTGACCAACTCAGTGCGCTGATTGACCAGCTGTTCTCGGGTGCGAAAACATTATGGACCGAGACTGCTGCTCCTCGGTTTTCGGTTCGACGAAGCGCATCGTTGGCCGTTGCGCTGCCTCGACGATCGCCTCCGCATCCGCTGCGTCGTTCTTCTGCCGCTTGACGAACGCCTTGACATACCGAGGTGCAATCAGCTTCGGCTGATGGCCAAGCCGGACCATCTCGCGAGCCCAATAATGGGAACCGGCGCACGCCTCCATCGCCACTACACATGTTGGCTGACCCGCCATGAACTTGCAAAACTGCAGGCGCGACAGTTTTTTGCGGAACACGACTGATCCGTCAGCCGCCGCGCCATGCAGCTGAAACACGTTCTTTGCCAGATCGACCCCAATGATGGTAACCTTTCCATGGATGCCTGCCCTCTCCTTTGCGTGGCTCTAACACCACAAACTTGGCACATCGCGATGCCGCCGGAGAAGGCTGGCATCCACATGGGGTAATCGCGGGAGCGCATCGCCCAGAGAGCCCCGATAAGATGAAATACGGGCTCACGACCTGACGCCGGGCCCAGCATCTGATGGAGAACAGCCATGGAAGAATATATCGGTCT
>NZ_JAMYNL010000066.1:0-4940 GCF_040319065.1 Mesorhizobium sp. M0968 | reverse complement strand
TCCGGTCCTTCGTTACTCCGACCATATCCTCGGCCGCGGAGAAGAGCTGCTCGATCGCTTCTGCACAGCCGGCCTTGAGGGCGTCGTCTCAAAGCTCGCGGATTCGAGTTATGTGGCGGCCCGCGGCGCAAGCTGGCTGAAGATCAAATGCATCAGGCGGCAGGAATTTGTGATTGTCGGCTGGACGCCGTCCGACAAGATCCGCGCGTTTCGGTCCTTGATCCTTGGCGTTCATGACGGCGGCAAGCTGCGTTACGCCGGGAAAGTCGGCACCGGCTTCGATACCGCTGAACTTCTGCGTCTCTTGAAGATCATGGCGCCGTTTGAGCAGAAGGCCGCCACCGTCGACGCACCACGCGCCGAAGTGCGCGGCGCACACTGGCTCCGTCCGAGACTGGTCGCTGAGATTGCCTTCACCGAAATGACAAACAAAGGGACGTTGCGACATCCGAGTTATCTTGGTCTCCGCGAAGACAAGAAGCCCGAGGCGGTCGTGCTCGAGACGGAACGTCATGCAGCCGATCTCGCCGCGTCTGCGACAACCGCCATTGCGATAAGTAACCGTGACCGCGTCATCTATCCGGAGTCCAACATCACCAAGGGACAGCTTGCCGACCATTACGCAGCGGTCGCGGCGATCATGCTTGCTTGGGTTGGCAGCCGGCCGATCAGTCTGGTTCGATGCCCACAGGGCCGCGCGAAGAAGTGCTTCTTCCAAAAACACGACGCCGGCAGCTTTGGCGACAAAGTCCACCACGTCGGCATCACGGAGAAGGAAGGGCACGAGGAACCATATCTCTATGTCGACGATGCGGATGGACTCATGACTTGCGTCCAGATGGGAACGATCGAGCTGCATGGATGGGGGGCTCGGATCGAGGATGTCGAAAAGGCCGACCGCCTCGTGTTCGACCTCGACCCCGATGAAGGCCTCGATTTTGAGGCCGTCCGCGCCGCTGCCTTTCAGTTCCGTGCTATCCTTAAATCGCTGGGACTTACGAATTTCCCGATGCTGACGGGAGGCAAAGGAGTACACGTCATCGCGCCGCTCACCCCTCGCGCCGAGTGGCCACAGGTGAAGGACTTCGCGTCTCGCCTGGCGCAGGCGGTCGCCCGGAGCGATCCGGCCCATTTAACGGCAGTGTTGCCAAAGGCGCGCCGCAAGGGTCGCATCTTTGTGGACTATCTACGCAATCAGCGCGGGGCGACCGCGATCATGCCTTACAGCGCGAGATCACGTCCGGGCGCTCCTGTCGCGGCACCGATCACGTGGGCGGAGATGAAGACAATAGATGAGCCCTCTCATTTCCATGTGGGCGATGCTCCTGAATTAAAGAAACGCGCAGCCTCCAAAGCTCTGGCTGGATGGGGTCGCGCTGACCAATCCTTGCCCATTCTGTAGCGGCCGACGCGGGAAGAGGCAGTAAAAGCCGGGATTCCAAGGGCCACGCGGCGTTCATGGCCTTGCCTGATCGGAACCTGCCGAGATCGGCCTCGTTTGGCTGAAGCCATGGCAAAGATCAATCCGAGGACCGTCGCCAGTCTTTTGACGGAATACGCACAACGGGCGTCTATGCGCGGCGACAATCCCTATCGCACAAAGGCATACTTGCGCGCGGCAGACAGTCTGACGGCGCTGTCGCAGCCGCTTGATCGGATCATCGCCGCCGGCGCCCTCACCAAGATCCCGGGGATCGGTGACGCGATCGCCGACATCGTGACCAAGCTCTACCAAACCGGCACGCACCCAGGCCTTGAGAAGCTGCGCGAGGATGTTCCGGCGGGCGTGATGGAGATGTTTGCCATACCCGGGCTTCGTCCCGATAAGATACTGAAGCTTCATCAGGCGCTCGGCGTGAACTCGCTGGCGGAGCTCGAGGCCGCAGCACGAGAAGACCGCATACGCCCAGTCAAAGGCCTCGGCGCCGCGCTCCAGACAAAGCTCCTGCAGAACCTGGCCATCGTGCGAAGCGGCGAAACGCAACTTCACCTGCACAAGGCCGCCGCTCTCCTCGAACATGCGGTCATATCGGTGAAGCAAGAGCATCCAGGGTTTTCGCGCGTCGAAATTGCAGGCGACTTCCGGCGCGGTTGCGAGCTCGTTTCCGACTTCGTTCTGGTAGCGCAGGGCATAACGTCGACTGGTATCGAGGATACGACCCTCAGGCTTGTTGTCACGGACAGCAAGCACTTTGGCGCGAGCCTGCTCGAAGCAACCGGTTCGGCAGACCACCTTGAGCAACTGAAGAGGTTCGCGGCCGACAAGGGATTCACCCTAAACGCCGACGGGCTTCATCGCGGGAGAAAGCTGATCGCGTCAGCGACAGAAGAAGAAATCTACCAAGCTCTAGACTTGCAGTTTATCGAGCCTGAATTGCGCGAAGGCAGGGACGAGATTGAGCGAGCGGCAAAGCATAAGCTACCCGCCCTCATTCGGGATGAAGATCTGCATGGCATCCTGCATTCTCACACGACCGCATCCGATGGCACCGAAACGCTTGAGGCAATGGCTGAAGCCACGCGCAAGCGCGGTTTCGAATACTATGGTGTCGCCGATCATTCGCAGTCCGCTCATTACGCAGGCGGCCTTTCGTTGCAGGAGATTGCTGAACAGCACCGCGAAGCTGACCGGCTGAACAAGGCATACAATGGAAAATTTCGCATACTGAAGGGCATCGAGGCGGACATCCTGGCAGATGGCTCGCTCGATTACCCGAATGATATCTTGGAGCAGTTCGATTTCGTCGTCGCGAGCGTGCACAGCCGCTTCAAGTTGCCCAAGAAGGAACAGACGGAGCGTATCATTGAGGCGATCGGAAATCCTCGGACGACAATCATCGGGCACATGACCGGTCGCCAGCTGTTGCGCCGGCCCGGTTATGATCTCGACGTCGACAAAGTCCTCAAAGCGTGTGCGAAACACGGCGTCGCTGTCGAAATCAACGCACATCCGTGGCGACTCGACCTGGACTGGCGCTGGCATCAAAAGGCACTCGATCAGGGCTGCATATTCAGCATCAATCCGGACGCTCATTCGATCCGCGAGCTCGATCACATGCATTGGGGTGTCGAGATGGCGCGCAAGGGCGGTGTCCCTGCGAAGCGGGTCCTGAACGCGATGCGTTTGACGGCCCTCCTTGCGCATCTCGCACGGCGCAGGCAAACGTGTTAACCTGCCTGTGCGCCCGGCCTATCAGCGCAGGAGTCCGTCATTCTCAAAATCTCCCCAGCCGCGCAAACTGGAGTGCGAGTTCTCATCGGGGCCATGGCCAGCTGAAGCTGCAGTTCCGCGGCCGCTTCTTTGAGCACGTTTCATAGCGGCCTTGCCCGCGGCTCGCCGCCTATTGTCTGCAGCTGTCGCTGCGTCCTGTTCGCGCCAGACCGTAACCAGGTCGCGGTCAAGAACATCCTCCACGTGCTGCGGGTCGAACACGTGAAAGGTGATGTTCCTTGCCCGCCCGCGGAGTTTCACCGTTTTCGTCCCGGCGCTCTGCAAGCGACCATCTTTCAACCAGCGGTGCCGTTCGGCCGTCGAGATCGTCAGAATGTCCTCGATTTCACGAGGGATTACGGGCAAGTCTTCGATATTCTGCAGTGCTTTGGATACGATCCCGAATACCACCTGCACATCGTTCTCGGCGCCCTCAGACAGGCGCAGGGTAAGCACGCGGGACTCGATATTGAGCAATTTCCTGAACTCCGTTGGAAGGCGGGCGCGTATTTCGAGAAAAATACCCCTCGCTCTGACGGACGATCCAAACGTTGCAGCTGGGGTTAAAGGCCATTCTCCAATCAGCTTCGCTGTTGCATTGATTTTACGGCGCGTGGACATGCCCCTTTATATAGGTCCCCGATTGTCGGCAGCGATGAGCCGATCGCAAAGCCAATATGAGTTCTAATCCGCCAGCGGTCTGAACCACGATCCTAAAGGCGCAACCACGATTGTTAGCGGGGCCGTTTGCAACTTCGGCTAAAAAGGAAACGGCAGAGTTGATCTCGAAGTGCGATATCAGGCGCGTTGCCGCCTGGCGGCTTTTTGGGGGCCGTTTGCTGTCCGTCCGGTTATTGCCGAGGGACCAGTAAGCCGCCATTCGGCTCACGACCTCTTCGCATACGAGGCAAGTTCATATCCCGCGGAAGCCGACATTGAACTGCGTCTCCGTTTACATGTTTGGCAAATGTCGCGAATGGAGGGAGTTGCACGTTTGAGGGTTTCTCGCTGGAGCAGATCAAACTTCCGGAAGCGACGCTCAGAGTCCGGGTTGGTGGAAGGGGCCCACCGCTTCTGATGCTGCACGGTCATCCTCGCACCCATGCTACTTGGCATCGTGGCGCCGATTTTGGCTGAGGAATACACCGTAATTTGCCCTGATCTTCGCGGTTTCGGCCAGTCTTCCAAGCCCGTTGACATGCCTGACCATTCGGGCTCATCCAAAAGGTCCAAGGCCTGCGATTGCTTAGCCCTTATGGACTATCTGGGCTTCGATCGCTTCGGACTTGTGGGTCACGATCGTGGGCATACACCGCATTTCGGACAGCGATGGATCATCCGGCATCCGTCAGCCGCCTCGCAATCCTTGAAGCCATTCCGATCGGCTATGCGCTGGCGCGATGTGACGCGCGGTTCGCATCGGCATGGTGGCATTGGTTCTTCTTCGCTCAGCCTGGAAAGCCGGAGCAGGCTATCCTTGCCAATCCAGACGCATGGTACGGCGGTGATCCCGCGGAGATGGGCGCGGAGGCTTACGCTGATTTTCTCGCCTCGATCCACGATCCGGCGACGGTCCACGGCATGATCGAGGACGACAGGGCCGGGTTAGGCATAGACCGACAACATGACGAGGACGACCGAGCCGCCGACTCTGTCTCTCGACCCGGTAGAGTTACCCCGTCGGGTCGCGCTCTCCATCGTCGCCGACAAACTCTGACAAGCGGAACAA
>NZ_JAMYNL010000065.1:0-4996 GCF_040319065.1 Mesorhizobium sp. M0968 | reverse complement strand
CCGCCGAGATACATGAGCCGCCCACCCTTGGCTAGAAAGCCGTCGAGAGCCTGCAACATCGGTAGCGACCAATACTCCGGATGACTCCCGGTCACCAGCACGCGGCAACCCTCCAAGGCCGTCACACCCTCGCGATCGAGTTCCTCATCCGTCAACACGTTGTGATCGGGAGCTGCTCGGGCCAGCCAGCCGAGAAGGCAAAGGTCGATCTGAAAATTCCAGAGCCAGCCTCCCGGCTGCCGGTTCAGCACTGGCCGGCGGAGCGATCCGATCCAGCGCCCGCTGCCGTCATCATGCGGATCGTAGAGTGATCTGCCCGGACCTTGATGACCAACAGCCAGAAGGTCTAGTGGCGTGTAGGTGCAGCCAACACAGCCGAGACTATACTCCACTCTTTGAAATTGGGATACCATGTTGACGTAGGCTGCGTATGTCGCAGTGGGCGCCAGGAAGGCAACATCGCTGGAAGCGTTTGCTGCCTTTCGGACGTAAAATGGTACATAGAATTCAGCATCGTCGCCCCGCAGACGGGCCGCATAACAACCGCTCGGCCACTCGACCGGCACCGTGAGCCGCAGATCTTCTTGCCAGCCGGGACTCTCAATATCATCGTGGTGGAAGTAAATAGCGCCATATTGTTCAGGCCCGCGGCGCCAATCCAAGGTCGAGCCATCCCAGTTCGAACCCTGGACATAACGGGCGGGCTGATTGACGCACAAGCCGTCGTGACCGAAGCCTGAAAGATCTTGGACGACGTCTGATGCGGGGTCATTCACCAGATCCCAATCGGCGAGGCGAGGCCAGCTGACCGGTTCGTTCGGCTTGCGTGCAGCCAAATCCTTGATTTGGTCAAGGGAAAGAGCCACAGCCAAGATGCGAGGACGCTCTATTTTGCCGTTGAAGTGGTGGCAAGGAAAGCCGTCGGCATCCCGCTCGGCAGCCATTAGAAGGTGACCGTCGCCGCTTGCTGGCGGCTGCACATCATCCTCAGCCAGCCAACTGGTGCCGGCGTGGTCGTGCGTTCCGGACGCGAGGCGATGCACCGCAACGAGCAAATGTCGGCGTTCGGGATCATAGCTTAGCGCAACGAAGCTCCAGCGACGGAGAGACAAGGGCTGATCGAGGCGATAGACCCGCGCCCCATCGGTATCCCCAAGGATTGCGGTCAGGCAGCCCTCGGCATCGAGCCGCAAGGCCACTCCCCCGCGCCCGTCCGCGGTCAGGGTACTCAACAGACAACGAGGTTCGCCGTTAACAAGGGTCGGAAAAATATTCGCGCAAACCGTTATCGGGCCAGGATCCGCCAGACGCTGCGAGCTCTCGACCTCAATATAGGAACCAGCCCGGATAGGTTGCTCGCGACCAGGATAACGCTTGCTCTCCGTCATTACGGACGGCTCAAAGGGCGGCATTTCCGGTCCGGCATCGCAGCCAAGCAGGCGAACGAAATCGCACTCGAAGCTGTCAAGTTTCACGCAACTCACAGCAAAGCCGATGGTTTCCCCTGGTTTGACGCTGTCGCGATCTGCGTAAGCGAGGATCACTGAACGATCAGCCTTCATCATCACTTTCCTTCAGTGGGAATGCACCAATCAGATGTCGCCAGCGCTGTTTGAAAACCCAGCGCTCAACATCCTCACGCGTTTGAAAACAGACTGGGGCCGTTTCGGCGATGTCCTGGCCGTCAGGCGACCAGCGCGCTGCGCGCCATTCGCTATAGGGCTTGGTCATTATCGTGAACCACTTGCCAGCCGTCGGGTGGGAACGCATGACGTCGAGAACAAAGCACAGATCGGCACTGTGGCGGCCGAAAGGTGCGTCCAGAAATTCGCGAGCCAAGTCGAGGCGATCAGCAAAAGCCGCTAAGGCAGCGCGGGCGGCCACAGTGCCGGCATTCTCGACAGTGCATCCAGTTTGAGATTCGCTGAACTCAGCGCTGGAATCATCGGTCGTCATAGTTATCCTCCAAGCATAGCGCACTGATCCTCAGCTTCTGCGAAACCGGGGCGCTTCCAGCTTTCAAATAATTTCCATCTCGGACTGCTCAAGTCCGGCCGATCTCCTGCTCGGCTGCGGCCAAATATCTGAAACTTAGCCCATTAATACAGGGTCGAAAGGACACTTTGTGAGACTTTCGACGCCATTCTCGGTTATCAAAACCTGCTCCTCCAACTTCACCCCCTCCCGCCCACCAACGGCTCCGATGTAAGCTTCGACGCAAAGCGTCATGCCGGGCTCCAGAGTGTAGTCAAACGCTCCCGGGATGAAATCCTCGGGATAAAGAATGGCAGGATATTCATCGCATAGGCCAATGCCATGCATCATGCAGCCGTAGCGCTGGTGGACGAATTCCTCCGGCAGCTTGTGGCCTCGCTCCGTAAGCTCCGTGAACGACACGCCTGGCTTCAGCAGAGCCATGTTGGTCTGCACATGCTCATATGCGATTGCATGCAACCGACGCTGCTCGTCGGTGGGCTTTCTATCGCCGCAGTACCAAGTTCTCGAAAAATCGGCGCACATGCCGTAAGGACCCACCATATCGGTATCGAACGCGACCAAGTCGCCCGGTTCGATCCGGCGCGGCCCCGCCTCTGCCAACCACGGATTGGTGCGGGGCCCGGAAGTGAGGATACGCGTTTCGATCCATTCACCGCCCCGGGCGATGTTTTCGGCATGAAGCACCGACCAAAGTTCCGTTTCAGCTATACCCGGCTGCAAACGCTCGCGCATCTTGGCGACGGCAATCTCACAAGTTGCGATCGAGCAGCGCATGGCGTTGATCTCGTCGATCCCCTTGATGACCCTTGCATGCTCCATCAGTTGCATGCCGTTACAGACTTCAATCCCAATTTCATCCAGAGCACGAAGGCCAGGGATCTCGATCTTGTCGACGGCCAGACGGCGGTTCTTGCCGCCACTTCGGCGGAGAAGCTCGTCAACCTGCCCGGCAAATTTCTTGGCGATCGCCTCTTCCGCGTCACCAACGGCGAAATAGTAGAAGGCCGCGCCCCCGTCGCGGACTTCGTTAACGAGGGGGAGGTGGGCTGAGAGGTGCTCGCAATTGTGCAAGTCCCAGATGACGACATAACCGTCCGCAGATATGAACGCGGCCCGATTCGCGTTGTGCGTGATCCAAAGCTGCATATTCGAGGAATCTGTCGCGTATCTGATGTTCAGCGGATCGAAGCACAGCACGCCCGCGTAGTCGCGCTGACGAAGCTGCTGAACGATGCGGGCAAGCCGCGTCTCGCGCATTCGCACCAGATTGGGCGGGGTCAACCCCAGTGCCGACCACTCGGCAAAGGCTACATCGGTCGGGCCGATTTCAACACGGTCATTGTCATCGATACTCCCGTCAGGTTTCAGTGCCGTTGGGCGCCGGCTGGGATCAATCTTATGCGTTGTGACCGAGAAAGATGACATCGATGAGCGTATCCCTAGCTTGGTGTTTCGAGAATTAAGAACGAGATCCACTGACTTTGATATGCGGAAAAAATACCGCGCGTTATAAAGTGGATTGATCGTGGAATCGGCGTGCTCTGGTCCCTGGGGCACCAGCAGGTTAAGCTCGATAGGCATTCGGATTGGCGCCAAAGGCAAGGCGGAAGCACTTGGAAAAATGCGAGGCCGATGCAAACCCACAGGCTACAGCCACCTCAACAATCGGCAATTCGGTCTGTTCAACAAGCCGCTTGGCTCGGGAAAGTCGCACATGGAGGTAGTAGCGCATCGGGGAGATGGACAACGCTCGCGCGAAGAGCCGTTCGATCTGACGCTGCGAGCGACCGACGCACCTAGCGATATCCCGCAAGGGTATTGGATCCTCCACATGTTCTTCCATGATGCGAATGATTTCAGCGATCGGCTTACAGATGCCAATCTCGTTGGGGCTGATGGGCAACTGTCTCTCCGACGTGGAACGCCAATGTCCCGCCGTGGTGTGCCGACACACGGCCAGTGCTACCTCCTTGCCGAGATGTTCGCTGATCAACTCCATAACCAGGTCGAAAGACGCGAATTCACCTGCACATGTGACGAGTTGGTTGTCTCGGACGAAAAGTCGGTCGGTAACTTGGGGGCGTCCAAATGTTTCAGCAAACGCGGCACGCTTGTCCCAATGAATTGTACACGGGATTCCGTCGAGCATTCCAATCTCGGCGAGCAGCCACGTTGCTGTACCCAGAGCCGCTATAGGAACGCCGTGCCGCCTGTACAGGCGAAGAACATTGATGAGAGAAGCTGAAACTTGCTTTTCGACCATTTCGCCAGCCAGGACCACGACCATCGTGGGCCGGTTGCCCGACTGCATCACTTGGCTGGCCCATTTGAAGTCGCTGTCCACCGACAGCCCAAAGCCACTGGCGCATTTTACGGGCTGGCCGTCTTTGCTCAACAGCGACCATTCAAAAAATGGTCGTCCCAAGATCGCATTGGCAAGGCGAAGTGGGTCCACGAATGATGAGAGACTGAGTAGCGAAAAACCGGGAAGCGCCAGGATCATTAGGCGGCATTCTTCGGATTGTGCATTCGCTGGATTCTTAGCGGTGTCCCAAAGCACGGGGTCTGAACTGCTGGGCACTGCAAATGGCGCATTCATGGTGTTAAATCCGTCCTTCGAGGTGCCAAAATATCGCGTCGGTCAGCCCGGGGTTCAATCCTGCCGTCGCGAGATCGAAGCTCTCAGAGGTCAAGCGCGAACGTTGTGCTTGCGCTTCATGAAGTCCTTGGCCGTCTCGACCGCCACCGCCGCGTCACGGCAATAGGCATCGGCACCGACGGCCTTGCCGAATTCCTCGTTGAGCGGCGCGCCGCCGACCAGGACGACGTAGTCATCGCGAATGCCCTTTTCCTTCATCGTGTCGATCACGACCTTCATGTAGGGCATGGTGGTGGTGAGCAGCGCCGACATGCCAATGATGTCGGGCTGATGCTCCTCCAAGGCCGCCATGTACTTTTCGACTGGGTTGTTGATCCCAAGGTCAATGATCTCGAAGCC
>NZ_JAMYNL010000064.1:0-5369 GCF_040319065.1 Mesorhizobium sp. M0968 | reverse complement strand
GCACCGGCAGCGCCAAGCCGGATGGAAGAAAGTTCGTCCCGACAGCGGCAAGGCGCACCAGCGACGAGGAGAGGTTCCTGTCAGCCCAGCCCAACCCGGGAACTTACAGGGAAAAGTGGCGTTAATATCGCGCAATGCGGGAGCGTGCAGATGTTTTTGCTCGCAAAAGATACAATTAAGTTCAGCATTCTTGTGGCGCTTTCAGCTATATTCGTCGATGCGTCCATCGCCCACGGCTTGCTTTGGGAGAATGACCCATACTGGACCTATTGGATCACCAAGACTTTCCTGATCGCAACCGTCTTTCTATTTGGTACGGCCTTTCTCGGCATTGGCATCATTCCAGGCTTGGTCCTGACGGCGGTCCACACGCTCATTCTGGAGATTTACTATCAATGGCTTGCGCCCGTGGGGCTGCCGCAGGAACCCGAATGGCTCGACTTCAATCACCTGTGGATTACCGGCGTGCCGGTGCACTACTTGGCGATCCTGGGTGGTTATCTGATGGCGCTGTGGCTTTGGCGGCGAAACCATGTTGTTGCTGAGACCGAACGCGGGGAGACGTGGCGGTTCGTTGTCTACGGGCTCGTTACTGCTGTGATCATCGTTGCGGCAGACGGTGTTTTGACCCAGACGGTGCTGTTGCGCGACTTCCCAGGCATTACCTTCTTCGTCCAGCACCTTTTGATCAGCTTCGTTTTTGTCTGTGTCTGGACTGCTTACGCCGGTGCCGGCCGGCTGGGCTGGACCATCGGCGCGCTCATGCTCGCCTTCGTCTGGACCACTTACAGCATGTATTTGGGCCCACGTGGCCTGCCGCTCGATCAGCCTCATTATTCCGGCTACAGGGATCTTTGGTGGCTGTCGTTTCCAGGCGGTTTCGTTTCGGCACTTATCGGCTGGTGGGTCGGCGGTTGGCTGATGAAGAAGCGACGCGTAATCGGCGTGGCTGGGATCGGCACGCTAGCCGTCCTGCTGGGTGTCCCTGCCGAACCTGCCCACGCTCAATCGAGGGGCACCGACGGTTTGATCGCAACCGCACAGGCTTCGGGCGACGGCATGCGGGTGACCGGGGCCGATCCGTACGCAATGAATAGCACCGTGCCTATGAACGGCACCATTGCAATCCAAACCGTGGAAATGGGCAACCGCTGGTCGCACGTTCAGAACACGGATGGTTTGCGAGTCTCGGCCGGGTTCACCTCCGGCGACGTCGCCTATACGGTCAGCATTGACAAGCCAATGCCGCGCCACCCGCTCGGAAAATATACGACATGGTCAGGCGTAGCGTATGAACACGAGATGCACGGCAACACTGGCATCGGCACGGGCAAGCTGCCGAAGGTGCGGCCGGAAATCGCCCTTTGGGGTTGGGCACAGGTGAGCCGCAACGGGGAAGTGATCGCAGGAGAAGCTCCTGCCCACGTCATGGTGATGACCGAGGGTCCCATCAAAGGCGTAATGCTCGAAATCGGCACGGAGGACCGAGGTCTGATCGCAGAGCCGGACGGGTATATCAACGTGATGTGGCCGAAGGTCGAGGCGCTTCAAATGCCCGAGGGGCAGGAACGGGTGCGACAGATCATCGGCTGGATCGCGATCGTCGGTTTCGTTGTCCTCTTCGGGGGCTTGGCCATTCTTGACCGGAACGACGTCTCACGCGCACGGGCCAAAAAGCTCTGAGAGGTTGCCAAAGGCATTCGGCGTCATCGACGGCGAAGCGCCAGCATCGCCGCCGCTGCCAGTCTTGCTGATCACCGGTGAGCCAAACTGAATACCCGAGCCCAATTCGCGGCAACGTGTTCCAGAAGCGTTCCTGAGGGTGGCGTGTGCCGGAAATGAAGGGGGTACGGGGGCTTCGCGCGAGCCACACGCGATAAATGTGAGCGCGGCATCATACCCTGCCTTCAGGACGACTGTTTCTCTGCAATGACCTCTGTCTACGCTCTTCCAGTTCGGTCGGTGTCCATCTGCTCATTCACACGTCGTTGATAGGCAAAGCCGACAGCCGCAGCGACTGCCAAACCTGCCGCCGCCAGAAGGAGTTTGTCCTCGGTATGCTCATTGCCCGATGCGTCTTGAACAGCTAACGAAGCTTCATCGAAGGGTGCGGATGCTCTCGCGGCAGTCTCGCCCTCGTGCGGCCCAACGCCGCTATGGCGGATACCCGCAGCCAGACGTTCTGTCTTCTCTTTTACAGTTTCCTTGGCCACGCCGGTCAACTCGGCAGCTTCGCGTTTTATTTTACCAGCCGTTTCAAGAGCGAAATCACTGACGCTTTCCGCCAAATCGCTAGATTGCTCCTTCAGGCGCTCCTTGGCGTACGATATGTGATCCACCTGCTGCTCGCCGGGTGGCCGGGCCGAATTGGTCCGCAATAAGCTGAACAATCCCGCTCCGACAAGTGCGGTTGCGATCGGCGGACGGCGGAGGAAACGCCACCCCAAACCGGCCCCAATCGCCAAAGCTGCGCTCGGATTGGCAGCTGCCTTTGCCTTGAAATCGTCAATAATCGCCTGCGCCACCGATTGCATTGAGGCGCTTGCTTTCTCCATCAGCGCATCCTTTGCCTCAAGCGCTTCGTGTTTCAAATCATCGGTAAACTCGGAGAGCATGTTTGGCGACCGAAGTGTCGCCAAATCCTCGGCGAGCTTAGCCCGGGCAGCCTCAACGTCGGATTCAAGATGCGCAAGTTGAGGATCGGCCATCACAAATCTCTCTTGCCACCGGCGCGGGCAGGCTTGCTCGACCGAGGGTTGTCCGACCGCTGCGATTTGGTGGCGCTGCCCGGTTGCAGCTTGGCGGTAGATGGACCGCTCGATCCACTTGGGCTTGGCGAAGACGGCTGCACGGGTTCACTTGATTGCTCCTCTGATGATAAGGCGCTTCCAAAGGCGCCCGCAACGTCCCTTGCGACCTCCTTGAGGCCGTCCGAATTCAGCCCACGTTCCTCGGCTGCGCTCTTGAGCCGTTCGCCCGCCTTTGCTGTCGAAGACTTCAATCGGTCCCCAGCTTTTTCAGCAGCATCCGTCAATCGCTCTCCCGCTGGGCCGAGCGTGCGCCTCTCGACATCGCTGGCCGGTAAAGCAGCAGCTATGGCGGCACCGGCTGCGAAGCCGGCCAGGACAAAAGCCAATGGCTGTTCTTCCACCATGCGGCCAATCGTGTCCTGGAACGTTGATTGGGCTTGCTGCACCATGCGCCCTGACTTCTCGGATACGGTGCGACCGGCCTCTTCTGCGTATGCCGCGGCCGATGATGCGTAGTGACTTGCGGTTTCACTCACCTTCTCCCCAATGCCGGCTAAATTGTCGCGCATGGCCTCTGCTGTCTCGCTAGCCTCTTCCTGCGTTTTTGACGCCCCGCCGCTGGCGGTGCGTACGTGCCGAGCATTTTGGCGCCCATTGGTTCCACGGGATTGCTCGCGATGCCCGGCACTTGAACCGCGGCTGCGCATTAGCAGCGCGCACCCTGCTGCGACGAGCAGAAGGCCTTCGGGATTGTTCCTAGCGGAGCTGAGAAGCCATTCTTTCGTTCCAAAATCCTGGACCTGTGAATTGCGGCTCATGTTAGTTGCTCCTTGGTTGTCGCAATATCCTGCTTTATTTGGCTTATGGAGTGTGTCGGCAGAAGTTCTTTTTGCGCATCAGCGCGGCCCCTATAGTATGCGAAAGCAGCGGCAGCCGCCGTTGCGGCCGCGACGATCAGACACGACCAGTGCAGGGCTATCCCTAAGCTCGCGATTCCAAGTACGACGGCTTGGATTAGAAGCAGAGCGGCGGCCACTCCCAGGGCGCCAGCAGCAGACATCCACACACCTGCTTGGAGCTTCGTTGAGACGTTGGCGGACAGCTCCGCATGCGCCAGGCGCAACTCTTTCTGAAAGAGGTCCGCGACGTCCGCCAACACTGCAGACAGTGCTTGAGGGAGAGGCGAATTCTTCAGTTGTTCCTGTGCCATCAGATCAGTTCGCTCCCTGCCGCCTTTCCGTGATGGATTCTGGAGCGGGAGGCGCGCTCTTCAGCGTGCGGAATGTCAAAAAACCCGCTACGGCGGCCAGCCCAAACACCAAACCCGGCTTGCGCCTGGCCAAATCGGACGCTGCAAGAACCAGTTGATCGACGGATCTGTCTCGCAGGTCGTCTGCGTATCCATCAAGCCTATTGGCGAAGGTGCGCACGACCCCAGCGACGATCGGTGCATTTGTGTCGAGGTCCTCGGCCGCACGTTTGGTCGAACTCGCCAGTTGGCCCATCACCTCGGCGCCGCTGCCGACCTGACGGTCCAACATCTCCTTCACCTGATTGGTCACGGTCGACGCGCCACCAGCGGCCGCCCGTTTGGCGGTTCCCGCTGCCCCTTGTGCTATGTCCGACGCTTTGGATAAGGCGCCCCTTACGGTTGCTCCTATGTCTTCCGAGGTACCGTCACCAGCCCTTACCGCAGTTGGGGGACGCCGTTCAGAATTCCGGTTGTTCATGGTTTCCTCCATTCGAGGAGCAAACGGAGGTAAGGCCCGTTGGTTCCCAATGAGCGACTGGCTAGGGTTTCCAAGTTGCATTTTCGAACTCGGTGCGCGGATCGGGTGCGTTTGCATTCGGAATGACGAGTTGCTTGCGGGCGAGCGCAATGCGAATTACCCATCTGTCCCTTCCCTTGCTGCTTCAACTCTGATGAAGGGTACGCCTCCGGCGAGGGCCGCCTTGCGGGAGCATGGCCCGGTAGCGAAGCTGCGCTCTTAAGGCGTCCTTTCGAGCGCAGTTAGCAGCACAGCATGAGCCATGTGACGTTATTGACCGGACCGGAGCGTCGTCGTCGTTGGCGTGAAGAGGATCAGTGCCGGATCCTGGCCGCGGCATTCGCGCCCGGGTCCAGGGTGGCGGCGGTAGCGCGTCAGTACGATGTCGCAACCAGCCTGATCTATAAGTGGCGCCGCACGCTGAGAGCCCGCGAGACGGGCTTTGCCGAAGTTGTCGTGGTTCCCGATAAGCCTGTCGCCGCTTCGGTGCCGGCGGCGCCACCAGCGGTGATCGAGCTGGAGATCGCCGGCAAGGTGCGGCTGCGGATACCGCTGACCACGCCGCCGACACTGGCGACGGCGATGGTGAAGGCGCTGGGTGTTTCATGATCCCGGTCCCGAGCCAGGTGCGGATCTGGTTGGCGGTCGGCCGGACCGATATGCGTCGCGGAATGCAAGGCCTCGCCCTGCAGGTTCAGGAGACGTTGGGCCGGGATCCGCATGCCGGCGATCTTTATGTCTTCCGCGGCCGCAGCGGCAATCTGGTCAAGATTATCTGGCATGATGGGCTCGGCATGTCGCTGTATGCAAAACGGCTCGAGAAGGGCCGGTTTCTATGGCCGTCGCCGGC
>NZ_JAMYNL010000063.1:0-5441 GCF_040319065.1 Mesorhizobium sp. M0968 | reverse complement strand
GAGCTTGGTTGTATTCGCCAATCCTGGCACACGCGTATAGGCCGCCGAGCCGTCGACGTGGTTGGTAGCCGACCGGTTTCGACTAGCCACCGGAACTGACAATGGGGACTGCGAATGCGATCACTTGCGCACGTCTTGGGCGACAGGATGTTGGTATGAACGAGGATACCGCTCGTCGGCCCACGGCAGGCTCTTCCGGGTTCGACAGCTTTTTCATGGCTGGTTTCGAGTGTTCCTCCCACAGGCGCGCCGACGGGGCCCGTCTTGATCTGATCCGCGCGACCTCACATGACATCCATGCACATGGCGACTATCGCCGTTGTGCCGAGCTTGGGCTTCGCACGATCCGCGACGGCTTGCGCTGGCACCTGATTGAAACGGCGCCCGGAGTCTTCGACTGGTCGAGTTGGACGTCGGCGATCGAAGCAGCCCAGGCGGCCGGGGTGCAGATTATCTGGGATATCTTCCACTATGGCTCGCCAGACCATATCGACCAAGGTGGCCCGGGGTTTATCAAGGCCTACGTCCGTTTCGCCGCGGAAGCTGTTCGGGTTCATCGCTCCGCAACCGGGGTGGCTCCCCTGGTGTGCCCGATCAACGAGATTTCGTTTTTTGCATGGGCGGTGGAGGTCGGCTATTTCCCCCGCGTCGGGCCGAACAAGCGTGGATGGTTCAAACGACACCTTGTCAGGGCAGCGGTCGCCGGCGTGAGGGCCATGCGGGAGGCCGAACCCGGCTGCAGGTTCATCTGGGCTGAACCGCTGATCCATATTGCTCCTCGTGACCGTACTCACCCCGAGCGGCGGCGCGCCGAAAATGCTCGCCAGGGCCAATTCGAGGCGTATGACATGCTGATCGGGCGCGTGGAACCGGAGTTGGGCGGCAGCGAGGACGTTGTGGACGTCATCGGCCTCAACTTCTATCCGCACAACCAATGGTACTTGAATGGCCCAACGATACCGATGGGGCACCACGAATACCGTGCACTTTCGGAAATGCTGGTCGAGGTCGCCGAGCGATACAAGAAGCCGATGTTCATCGCCGAGACCGGCGCCGAAGGTTCAGGCCGGCCAGCCTGGCTTCACTACGTTTGCGACGAAGTGCGCGACGCGACGAGCCTCGGTGCACCTGTTCAGGGTATATGCCTGTACCCGGTGACGGCCTACCCAGGTTGGGACAATTCGCGCCACGCCGAAGTCGGCTTGTTCTCCACCATTCATGCGGACGGCTCGCGCACTGTTCGCAAGCCACTTGCGGACGAGTTGGAGCGCCAGCGCCAATCGTTCTTGGCGTTTGAGGAACAACAAGCAAGGGCGCCTTAGGCTCGCTGATACGAACAGTGCGCGCTTTTCAGCTGCATCAACAGCACAGCATATCTAGAGCTGTTCGCCGAGAAGCCGAGAAACATGGGCCTCTTTGGCCGTGGGTCGCCCGACGCCGGTCAGGCCGGCGCATCATTCACTCGGCCGCCTCGCGCTGCGTCGGCGTGACGAGCATCCCGTTTGCTGGCAGGCGTGTCTGAATGCGCCCGAACGTAGCCAATGCCTGGCCGACCACCTGATCCATATTGTAATAGCGATATGTTGCAAGACGTCCGACGAACCAGACCTCCGGGCACGCCGCGGCCAAAGCTTCGTATCGTTTGTACAAAGCCTCGTTTTCGGCCCGCGGCACCGGGTAATAAGGATCTCCGACGTCGGTGGGGTATTCGTAGGTGAGGCTGGTCTTCGGACTCTGCTGACCGGTCAGATGCTTGTACTCGGTGATCCGTGTGTATTTCTCCGTCTGCGGATAGTTGACGACGGCGACCGGTTGAAACTGCTCGCAATCAAGCGTCGTGTGCTCAAAGCGCAGCGAACGGTAGGGCAAGCGACCAAGCTTCCAGTCGAAATACTCGTCGATCGGACCGGTATAGATCATCCGCTGGAAGGGGATCTTGTCGCGAATTTCGCGGTAGTCGGTCTGCAGCATGATCTTGATCTTAGGGTGATCCAGCATGCGCTGAAACATGCGCGTATACCCGCCTGCCGGCATGTTCTGAAAGCTGTCGCCAAAATACCGATCGTCGCGATCGGTCCGGGTCGGGACTCGCGCCGTCACTGACTTGCTCAACTGGGAAGGGTCGACACCCCACTGCTTCCTCGTGTAGCCGCGGAAGAATTTCTCGTAGAGCTCTCTGCCTACTGTGCTCACCACGACGTCCTCGGCGGTGCGGACTTCTTTGACCGTTTCGCGTCGGAAAGCGAAGAAGTCCTGCAGCTGCTCGGACGTCAATTCAAGGCCGTAGAGGCGGTTTATGGTGTCGAGATTAATCGGTATCGGCAGCAGCTTTCCATCGACCAGCGACAGCACGCGATGTTCGTAAGGCCGCCATTGCGTGAATTGCGACAGATAGTCGACGATCGATTGGGCGTTGGTGTGAAAGATGTGAGGGCCGTAACGGTGAATTAGTATTCCCGCCTCGTCGTAGCAGTCATAGGCATTGCCGCCGACGTGATTTCGTCGGTCTATAATCAGGACGCTTTCCTGCCGTTGCGATGCGATACGCTCGGCCAGCACACTGCCGGCGAAACCGGCCCCTACGATCAACCAGTCGAACACGCTCACGCCCTCCTCAGGAATGGGACGACGCTCTTCATCGCATGGGCGCGCTCGATGTGGGCAGCCATCGCGCTCCAGGTCTTCTCCCAGGACATGTCGGCGAGGTAGCCGTCGGCCTTCTTCACCAGGAAATCGCGGGGGTGGGCCAGGATCGAGCGAAGCTTGGCCTCGATGTCCTCCGCCTCGACAATCTCGACAAGGCCTTCGACGCCGTAGGTACGCACAACGTCGACGATCGCCGTGGACAACACCGGCAGTCCTGCCGCAAGAAACTCGGGAGTCTTGGTCGGGCTGATGTAGCGGGTCGCTTCGTTGAGCGCGAACGGCATCCACCCGGCACTCCAATGCCTGAGATAGTTCGGCAGGTCTGCATAGGACTTGCCGCCCAGCCAATGCAGGTTGCCTGCCGTGGGAAGGCTCGCTCGATCGATCTTGACGACAGGGCCGAGCATGACAAAATGCACGTCTGGCATTGCCGCAGCCGCCTGCCCGATAAGTTCAAGGTCGAGCCGTTCGTCGATGACCCCGAAGTACCCCACCCTCGGGTGAGGTATGTCGGCCTGATCGAACGGGTCCTCACCTGGCGCCCTAGCCTGATGGAAATGGGCAACGTCGATGCTGCTCGGGAAGGGAAAGATCGCCCGATGCAAGCTGCGCTTGGCCTCGTAGAGGCTCTGCCCGCCCGTGAAGACGACATCGGCACGCTGCAACAGCGCCTTTTCCAACTGCGTCAACTCTGCGGGAGCGTCTTTGAACGCGGAGAGTTCATCCATGCAGTCGTAGACGCAGACGTCACAGGCGAGGTGATCGCTGAAGCGTAGCGCCATGGGCGTGTAATACCAGGTCGTCAATCGGTCATGCGGCGTGGAGGCGAGGATCTGATCGACGAACCTGCGCTGGATCGCGTCCGCCCTGGTCGCGGAGGTACCAACTGGGATCAACGGCGTCACTATTCTGATCGTCGGGGTAATATTGTGCACCCGCATCGAAGGGTGGCGCCTCTCATCGAAGATCGGCTCTTCGAAGTAAATTAGCTGTTGCTGTTTTGACGCCAGGGTTAGAATGTGTTGTGGTCTCTGATATACGAAGTTCCATCGGAGGTGTGAAAAGCAAATTAAAATAGACGGTTGTACAGCGATTTTTCGTGTTTTGGGCCGGCCCGCCGCCATTTCCATGTAGATTATCCTTCGATATAGTTAGAAAATGCCTCGATTAACGAAAAGTCAATCGAGGCAGCTTTGACATGAAGTTCGCAGCCTTCTATATAACTTCCATCCCAGTAAGTTGTTCCACAGCTGCAAAACTGTTCAGGCGAGACCAGCCGTCCGCTCCACTTGCGATGGCTCAACAGAGAAGGGGCGAGCCGGCCGCCCCCATTGATCCACATGATGAGGCCCCTCGCGTCAGGTCGGGCTCTCCAAATGTGGCCCTTTGCCACAGAGCGGTTGAAATCCTTCTATCGTTCAACAACCGTTCATCGGCGGAGCTATAAATACGCTTGGAATCGGTTTATCTGAGTCGCGCCGGTGGTTCATTTAATGGAGACCGAGACGAATCGAGGGATGGCTGGCGAATGAAGATCGACTTTGAAACCAACGTCTTTCCATTGTTTCACCCGCAGGTCGTGGATGACCTGAAGGACCCTTGTCCCGTTTTCGACGGCACGCTCTGGCACGTCTTCGGCTCAAGCGGTACGGTCACGACCGAAAGCTGGAAGATTCTCCACGCCACGGCGCCGGATCTCTACGGGCCCTGGACAGAGCACGCGCCGACCGTCTTGCCTATAGCCGGATCGGGGGTTGCAGCGCCCGGCGTCATTCATGAGTGCGGCGTCTTCCATATGTTCATCCAGACCGAATTCATGAAGTCCGGCGGACGTTGCGAGCACGCGGTCTCCAATGACGGCTTTCATTGGGTGGTGCTCAATCCGGCGATATTGTCGCTGCCCGACACCGATGAGGACGGCATCTACGATCCCCATCCGGCAATCGTCGACGGCAAGCGCTATATCGTCTATTCAGGCATGCCCAAGTTCACCAGGGTGCCCCAGCCTGATGTCTATCTGGCGCGCAGCCAATCCGATTCCTGGTTCGGGCCATGGAAACGTCTCGGCAAGATACTCGATCATCTCGACGTGCCGCATCACAATGCGCGCGAGCACCCCGACTACGAATGGGGGATCGAAGGCGCGCAGCTCGTCGAGCTGCCGGACGGTCGTGTGCTTCTCAACGCCACCTGTTTCCTCCCCGACGGCCCCCGTGGAAGCCGTCAACGCGTTTTCTTTGCTATCGCCGATAGGGTAGTGGGTCCTTATGTCTCTGTCGGCCCCGTCCTTGATCCTGGTGAGCCCGGCGAGAATGGCCATTCGACGGTGATGATCGACGGCCGGCAACTGACCTTGTTCTACCAGAGCAGGCGTGAGGCTACGAACCATCGCTGGCGGTTCGGGTTGGCTAAGTGTGACCTGGATCGGCATATACTTTCGAGAGTTGCCTAGATGGTAAGTTCCGGCATTTGCCGGAACGGAGGATGCCCTGGCTGTTGGTTGGTGGGACGGATCGCTTTGTACTGGTGATTGAGGGTAGCAGGCGATTCGCAGCCGGTGGGCAAAGCTTGCGACGAGGGATCTATACACGTCAGGCAAGCCGGTCGCCTCATGGACGGCGGTGCCAGCTGCAAGCCTAGCCTAGCAATGAACTGTAACTGAGCGCAGCAACGCGGCCAGTCGATTCACGCGGTTTTGATCCTGAGCACAATGTCCTGATCGTAATTTCCAAAGCCCTTGCCGAAAATATTGATCCCGCCGGGGCGCTTGGCGTCGTCCTTGACGCCGATACGGA
>NZ_JAMYNL010000062.1:0-6395 GCF_040319065.1 Mesorhizobium sp. M0968 | reverse complement strand
CGACAACTTCGGCAAAGCCCGTCTCGCGGGCTCTCACCGTGCGGCGCCACTTATAGATCAGGCTGGTCGCGACATCGTACTGACGGGCCACCGCCGCCACTGTGGCCCCGGGCGCGAATGCCGCGGCCAGTATCCGGCACTGATCCTCTTCACGCCAACGACGACGCTCAGGCCCGGTCAATAACGTCACATGGCTCATGCTGTGCTGCTAACTTCGCTACTTCGCTCGTAAGGGCGACCTTAAGAGCGCAGCCTCGCTACCGTGCCGTCCTCTCGCAAGGCGGCCTTCGCCGGAGGGTATCTGCCGAAGTCCCACCAGCGCTATGCAAACACGACGCCTCACACGTTGCGCAAGGAAGCGGCAAAAGTCGGGAGCAATACGGCGATATTTATCGAGCGTCTGCTGAGTGACCGCCCGCATCCGGAACAAGGCTATCGATCCGCGCAGGGCGTCCTTTCCTTGGCGCGACGCTACAAATCCGATCGCCTGGAAATGGCGTGCGAGCGTGCCTTGACCATCAATGCAATGAGCTATTCGTCCGTCGCCAACATTCTCAAATCTGGTCTCGACCAAGCTGCGCCCGTGAGCGAGGCCGTCAAGCCGGCACCGCCGCACGGCAATATCCGCGGTAAAACCTACTATCAATGAGAAAGGAAAACACCCAGATGCTGACACATCCAACCCTTGATCAAATGCACACGCTCGGCCTTGCCGGAATGGTCGCGGCCTATCGCGAGCTTGCCGAGCAGGTCCATGGAAACGACCTCAGCTTTGACGAGCGGCTCGGCCTGATGCTCGACCGCGAGATCGCACTGAGAACAGACAAACGGCTGACCAATCGGTTGGCAACAGCAAAGCTGCGTTTTGCCAATGCCTCGATCGAAGACATCGATTTTAGCACTCACCGCGGCCTTGATCGCCGGAACGTCTTATCCTTGGCGCAGGGGGCATGGCTGAAGGCAAACGAGAACTTGATTCTGACAGGCCAAACGGGCACCGGAAAGACATGGATTGCCTGCGCCTTCGGACGACAGGCGGCCCGTCTGGACTATTCCGTGCTCTACGTTCGCATGCCACGGCTCTTCGAGGATCTCGCACTTGCAAGGCTCGACGGACGCTTCCCGCGCCTTATCGATAAACTCGCTCGCGTCCAGCTGCTGATCCTCGACGATCGGGGAACGCATACGCTGAGCGACAGGCAGCGCCTCGATCTGCTCGAAATCTTCGAGGAGCGATACCGGCGGAAATCGACGCTGATCACGGCTCAACTTCCTGTGGCCGCCTGGCATGAAATGATCGGAGAGGTCACTTTAGCCGATGCGATCCTGGACCGTATCGTTCACAATGCGCACCGCATAACGCTCGAAGGCGACAGCATGCGAAAGCGAAAACCATCGACGCTCTTGACCGGCAGCGAAATAACCGAAATCAATCACTCCTAACAGCAACAAGGCAACCGGAACTCGATCGCTTCCGTTGTCCGCGACTTAGCGAAACGCTTGTCCGCGATTTACTGAAACGGCTGTCCCAATTTAGTGAAATCCGCACCTGAAACACATTCTTCGCTAGGTCCAACCCGATCGTGTTAACTTCCATTGTGGACGCTCCCTCTCTTACGGTGGCTGTCAAACACCACCATTCTGGCACATCGATGCCGTCGAGGGGGCGTCCACATGGGGTAATCGCGGGAGCGACGCGCCCTGGAACCGATCATAGTCTTGGAGGGTGGCTGTTCCCCGATAAGATGAAATACGGGCTCACGACTGGACGCCGGGCCCAGCATCAACGGAGAACAGCCATGGAAGAACATATCGGTCTCGACGTGTCGATGAAAGAGACGGCAGTGTCGATCCGCCGTGAAGGCGAACGGATCTGGCGCGGGAAGTGCGCATCTGATCCCAGGATCATTGCCGAGCTTGTCCGCAAGCGGGCGCCGGCCGCAAAGCGCGTCGTGTTCGAAACCGGCCCGCTGTCAGTTTGGTTCTATCATGCGCTGCGCGCCGAGGGATTGCCAGCCATCTGCATCGATGCGCGCCATGCCAAAGCCGCTCTCGATATGGCGGCGAACAAGACGGATGCGAATGACGCCGATGGTTTGGCGCGTCTTGCTGAAGCAGGATTCTTTCGCGAGGTGCGCGTGAAAGGCTTCGACAGTATGTTGACCCGCACGCTCGTGGCAGCACGCACTCGGCTGGTCCGGATCACCGTCGAGCTTTCCAACCAGATCCGAGGGATCATGAAAACGTTCGGCTTGCTCGTTCCCGCCGGTAAGGGAACTACATTCGAAAAGAATGTCCGGAGCCTTCTTATCGATCAGAGCGAGCTTGCTCCTGTCGTCCTACCGATGTTGGAAGCCTGGCGCAGCATTCGCATCCGTGCCGCCGAGCTTGGGCGCCAGCTTGTCGCAGATGCACGTCAAAGCCAAGCATGCCGCATACTCATGTCGATCCCCGGCATCGGCGCCATTACCGCAACCTCTTTCGCCACTGCCATTGAAGATCCGGGCAACTTCAAGAAGTCCCGCTCTGTTGCCGCTTGGATCGGCCTGACAACTCGCCGCTACCAATCGGGAGAAGTCGATTATGACGGCCATATATCCCGACGCGGCGATCGACATTTGCGGGGACTTCTCTATGAGGCTGCGGCGGTCATCCTGACACGCAGCTCGATCGACAGCAGCCTGCGCACGTGGGGCCTCAAGCTCCGGGAGAGGGTTGGCTTCAAACGAGCTGCCGTGGCTGTGGCGCGCAAACTGGCGGTGATAATGCATTCGATGCTCAAGACCGGTGAGTTCTTTGATCGAAATGCAGGCGCCACAGCATGAAATCTTGCGAATAGCGTTCAGGATCTGAGCGCCTGAGACGTCCCTGCCGGGACGTGAGCCGAGCCATTCCGCTGATGGGGTTGCACCGCTGTCTCAGCAAAGTCCGTCGTCCACATTGAAGGCTCGTCCGCGGAGCTCCATCATGCGGCGACTGATGTCGACCGCGAAGACAACCATGCACCCGGCAGCGTCGTCTCGACGCAATTACATGCTTGACGTCCCAGCGGCGATTAGACAACCCCGTCACTACCCTCCTTCACCGCGCAATAATGACGACAGCGCTGTCAAAGTCAAAGATCAAAACCATGCATCCCGCCATACCGCTGCAAGGAACTGATCGCTCTCCGTATGGTTCGGGCAGCCATTCGGAGTTACCGCTTTAGCTGATCAGCCACCAGACAATCGGACCAAATATCACGAGGAGGATGATCAGAATCCACCATGATGGGCCTTCGTTTTCGTGGAGAGATTCGTTCTCATCAGACATGGAAATCCTTTAACCGAACCAGTCGTGAAAAAAGGGGACAGGCGGCTCGGGGGTTACAAATCCGTCGAGCGAACAAGCGACCTGTGACCGACCCACTAGAACTGGCCAAGGCCACGCCCGCCGACTTGACTAGCTCAAGCCTGTGAAAACCTCAACACCCAGCTTGGTGGATGGCGTGTAACACTGGACGTCTGCATCAACGGGGGCAATGTTTTTGTCGGGGTCGGCGGTCTCTAGGTAAGCAACCGCGGTCATAGGCGGCACCAACAATTCCAGCCCTCCGTCGCCATTCAGGAGTATACTTGGAGGAGTATTTTTGGATCGAGTACGCGGGCAACGGCTCAGAGACGGTCAGGTAGCACGCCCTACCGGATCGGCTGCAACCTGCTGCTTCTCGTCCCACGCCAATGCTGATCATGGACACCAAGGCTGCGACCACTTGATGCGAGCCACCGACAATCACCCGCGTGTTCGCGAACGGCAGTTCGGGCGTATGAAGTCTATGTTGATGGCTTGGTTGCCAACACGGCAAACTGTTTGGGGCTGACCTGCATGGCCAAGCTTGTTACCGGGGTTGCCAATCGATGCCGCCCGTGGAAAGGATGGATGACTTACCTTCGAGGGCGACGCTATGCTTGAACTTGCCGATAAGATCATTCGCCGTCTCGTGCGGGCGCCGCTGAAGCGCATTCTCAAGACACCGAAAAAAAAAGTGACAGTCAAACGAGCTATGCCCGGATCGTGGTGCGCGACAAGACTTCCCTCTCTCGACCGACAAACAGTTTCGACTTTCAACGAGATCGAAGCGATTGCGACAGCGACCCAGAGTTTGGGTGAAAGGCCGCTGTGGGAAGGGTTCTCGCAAATCAAAAACTATCCTACAAACACGGCGACCGGCCGCACATCCAACCAAGTCCGCACAAGCTCTGATGTCGGCAGGATTTATACCTGGGCCGCAATCGACAAAAAGCCAAATCTGATAGTTGAGTTCGGAACCGCTTTCGGCGTTTCTGGCATGTACTGGCTGGCCGGTATAGAGGCGAATGGCCGGGGCCACCTGCTCACATTCGAGCCGAATCAAGCGTGGGCCGACATTGCCAAGTCGAACCTATCCCGGATTAGCGACAAGTTCACTCTCACGATTGGCACGTTTGAGGACAACCTTGCCGTCGTGGATCAATTTCCCGCGAAGATAGACATGGCGTTCATAGACGCCATTCACACAAGTGAGTTTGTGTTCGAGCAACTCGATCTGGTTGAGCGGCGTTGCGCGCCGGGCGCACTTATTATCCTGGACGACATCACCTTTTCGGACGACATGTGCGCCTGTTGGAGGGCGGTCTCCAAGCGCCCCCGCTATGCGGCTGTTGCGGAAATCGGCGGTCGATCCGGCTTGGTCGAGCTGGCGCGATAAGGCCCATCTTGCCTAAAAGGTGTATCTAGGCGGTGGCCCAATCGCACGGAATTTCCGTCAGGCCAGTGCTGCGCATGGTGCCCTGAGAGCCTTTCGCCTTTTACTGCTCAGTGTATTCGCCGTGCCATTGATTGCTCGTGCGGAAGGATATGCATT
Organism: Mesorhizobium sp. M0968; assembly: GCF_040319065.1. Classification (NCBI taxonomy): domain Bacteria; kingdom Pseudomonadati; phylum Pseudomonadota; class Alphaproteobacteria; order Hyphomicrobiales; family Phyllobacteriaceae; genus Mesorhizobium; species Mesorhizobium sp. M0968. Next base: position 1,513 of record NZ_JAMYNL010000062.1, on the reverse strand, counting down.
CAGCGACGGCCACCGATCTGAGGCGCCGTATCGAATGCGTTGGCGTCACCCATCCGTTTCAACTGGTACCTTCAATTGAAACACCGCCGACTCACCCGCATCAATCGCCGCCGCGTCCTTTCCCGGTAGCTATCGTCAGGAGTGATTGGCCAGGTGATCCCGCGACGAAGTGAATTAGCCAGTCAGCCTGATTCCGCTGCCGCGGGCTGTTGGCGAATATGATGGGGCGATGACGGGTGGTCAAGCTTCACGAGGATCCAGTCCGCTGGACGCAAGTTTTTGGCGCCCGATGCGAGCAGGCTGCTCTCACGCGCCGACGCCTGGCAAGACCGCCAGGCGTCGGCGCAAATCATCGCTCGCTGCCAGCGCATCTCCGCATTCTCGTTGCCTGGAGATGGTCATTACTCCAGCTCTTTCAGGTCACGAAGAATGAGCCTGCCGTAATCGAGAGACCTGGAGAAAGTGTGGCGAACTGCGTTTGAGCGGAGCCACCGATCCCGTCGCTGTCGAAAGAGAGCGCTCCGGTTGAACTATTGTAGATGATATGGTCGGAGCTATCATGCGCGGCCGTACCGGCAAAGAAGGCGTCGGATGAAAGATCTCCCAACTTAAGCCCGGCAAAAACGGCATGGTCGAGGTGGATCTTGTCCTGAAGCTTGTTGAAGTCGGTGATCCTGTCGATATTGCCGGCTCCAAGAGCGCTGTTGAACACGAAGGCATCATTGCCCCCGTTACCGGTCAAGATGTCGGCACCGCCGCCACCATTGATGATGTTCGCGCCGGCGTTGCCCTGGATGGTCTGGGCAAAGCCGTTGCCGGTGAGGTTGATTGCCGACGTACCGGATGAGTTGGTGGTGGCGAGAAGCTCGATCTGTGAACTGGCCGAAAGCGCATGGCTCACCGAGGCGAGCACTTTGTCGCTGCCGCCGCCCACTGCCTCGTAGACTTTGTCGCCAGCGTTGTCCACTTGGTAGGTATCATTGCCGCCATAGCCGACCATCTTGTCGGCGCCGCCGCCGCCATTGATGATGTTGGCACCGGCGTTGCCCTGGATGGTCTGGGCGAATTCGTTGCCGGTGAGATTAATTGCCGTCGTGCCGTATGCGCTTGTGGTGGCGAGAAGTTCGACCTGCGAGCCGGCCGCTAGAGCATAGCTCGACGAGGCGAGCGCCTTGTCGGTACCGCCGCCTACCGCCTCATTCACTTTGTCGCCGGCGTTGTCGACGTAATAGGTGTCGTTGCCGCCATAGCCGGTCATCGTGTCGGCGCCGCCACGGCCGCTGATAATATTGGCACCGGCATTGCCCTGGATAGTCTGGGCGAATTCGTTGCCGACAAGGGTGACCGCCATCGTGCCGGACGGATTGCTGGTGGCGAGAAGCTCGATCTCCGACCCGCCCGCAAGGGTATGACTTACGGACGCGAGCACTTTGTCGGTACCGCCGCCCGCGGCCTCGATCTCCTTGTCGCGGATGTCATCGACATAATAGGTGTCATTGCCGCCATAGCCGAT
>NZ_JAMYNL010000061.1:0-7512 GCF_040319065.1 Mesorhizobium sp. M0968 | reverse complement strand
CCGCGATGCGGCGCACCGACGAGCAGATGGCCGAGATCAGCCAGGCCTGCCGCGAGATGGGCGAGGCGACCAACCTGCAGGAGCGCACGCGCGCCGACACGCGGTTTCATCTCGCCATCCTGCGGGCCTCGGGCAACGATCTGCTGGTGCCGCTCGGCGTGCTGATCGAATCGGCGCTCGACCATTTGTTCCAGTTCGTCACCCGCGAGACCAGCGATCAGCGGCGGGCGCAGGCACTGCACGAGGCGATCGAGAAGAACATCCGCCTGCAGCGGCCGGCTGCAGCCCGTGCCGCGGTGCACAGGCTTCTCGCCAACACCGACGACGTTATCGGCCGGTCGCGGCGGTGATGGTTGCACAGGGCGGCGTTGCTCAGAACGATTGCAAAACTCGCATTCCTTCGCGCCCCCTCTGTCCTGCCGGACATCTCGCCCACGAGGGGGCCATCGCAGATAGCAAGCCGAGGCTTTCGCTCTACGACGTACCCCCACCCCTAACCCCTCCCCACAAGGGGGAGGGAGACTTCCGTTGGCGCTGACCTCGGCAAATTGCCTGCCTTTCGGCGCCAAAAGGGGAAGTGAGGGCGCGCGGCAGCGTTCCCTCCCCCTTGTGGGGAGGGTTAGGGTGGGGGGCCATCTTCGTAAGAATCCAAATGCGATTGCCCAGCGCAACAGAGGGGGGAGATTGGATGCCACTTCGGCCTTCGCCAATCACCAACCTTAGGGCCAAGCAATGAGGGGCGGCGACCTCGGGTGGGACAGGAATTCGGACTTTTTTGCCTTCGCAGCTATTTTGTTCTTGCTTTGTGCCGGCAGCTATGCTACTAATTTTGACATGGTGCCAATTGGCTCCAACGATCCGCCCGCCGAGGCGGTTTTTTGTTTCCGGCTTCTTCCGATCGGAAGTGCGCGTGCTTTGGTGCACAGACTTCTCGCCAATACCGACATTATCGGCCGGTTTCGGCGCTGATTCGATCGTTTCTCGGCCAACTGCGTGTAAGTCGGGTCAACCAGCAACCAAGGTCGATCATTCCCGTTAGTCGCAAATCGCAAATTTAGAGATTAGTCTAGCCGAAACCCTCCCTTCGTCATCCCAGGGTCTGCGCGACGTCGCTTCGCTCCTGCTCCGCCCTGGGATGACGAAGGTGTGGTGTCATATGCTAATCGCCAGCGTCGGAGATTGGCGGATGTAGCTGGTCGGCAGCGAACGTTTGCAGTTGCGACACTCCCAGGCGTTAACCCCAACGTTCTCAGATCGCCTGCTTTTTGCCATCCCTGGTCGGCATCAGGTCGACGCCGTTGACCTTGCCGATGTGCGTCGCCAGCATCGGCACGTACTGATCGGCGGGGCCGGTGGCGAAGGCGCCGGCGAAGGCGTTCTTGGTGGCGTTGCCGAGCGGGTTGGCGATGCCGGCAGCACCCGCCATCGATTCGAGATAGGTGAGATCCTTGAAGGCGTTGGCGATGGTGAATTTGTGCGCGTCGCGGTCGCCTTCCAGCGTCCAGCGCATGAAGGTCTGGTAGAAGCCGCAATCCATGCGGCCGTTGCGGATGACGCTGTCGAAGCGCGGCGGCGAGATGCCGACCTTCTGCGCCAGCGCCAGCGCCTCGGAATAGATCGCGGCGTAGCCGAGCGAGATGAAATTGTTGAGCAGCTTCATGCGATGGCCGTCACCGGTGTCGCCGATATGGACGATGCGCCCGGCCCAGGTTTCGAGCACCGGCTTCAGCCGGGCAAAGACCGCGTCGGGCGCGCCGACCATGGCGTCGAGCGTGCCTTCCCAAGCCTCCTTCGGCGTGCGGCTGAGCGGGGCATCGACATAATCGACGCCGAGCCCCTTGAGTTCGCCGGCCAGCGTCACCGTCGAGACAGGATCCGAGGTCGAGCAATCGACGACAACCGATCCCGGCTTCAGGCCTTCCTTGAGACCGCCTGGGCCGCGGATGATGGCTTCGACCTCGCGCGAGCCGGTGACGCAGATGAAGACAACCGTCGATGCCGCCGCGACGTCGCGCGAGGTCTCCGCTTCCTTGGCACCGCGGCCGAGCAGGTCTTCCGCCGGCGCGCGGTTCTTGCGGCCGAGAAACGTCAGCGGATAGCCCTTGTCGACGATGTTCTTCGCGATCCCGTGCCCCATCAGGCCAAGCCCGATGAAGCCGATCTTTTCGCTCGCGGCGGTCGTGTTCATGTCATTTCGTCCTATTTGCAATGATGGATGACGGCGCTGCAGCTTGCCGGCGAATTGTTGAAGCGGGTTTTTGCCGCTCGCCGTGGCAGGCGATTGCAGAGTTCGATATTGTCTGACAATACACATGAATCTTAGGGAATGTGGAGAGCAAAATGACGAAGCGGATCATGTTCACCGGCGGCAGCGGCAAGGCCGGGCGCCACGTCGTGCAGTATCTGGTCGAGCAGGGCTGCCAGGTGCTCAACATCGACACCAAGCCGCTCGACAATCCCAAGGTGCGCACGCTGATCACCGACATCACCGACAGCGGGCAGGTGTTCAATGCGCTGTCGAGCTATATCGGCCTGCATGAATTCGACCCGTCGCTGCGTACGCAGCCGGTGGATGCCGTGGTGCATTTCGCGGCGATCCCGCGCATCATGATCACGCCCGACAATGAGGTGTTCCGCATCAACGCGCTCGGCACCTATAACGTCATCGAGGCCGCGGTGAAGCTCGGCATCCGCAAGGTGGTGATCGCCTCCAGCGAAACGACCTACGGCCTGGTCTTCGCCAACGAGCCGCGCAACCCGACGCATTTTCCGCTCGACGAGGCGTACGACGTCGACCCGATGGACAGCTACGCGCTGTCCAAGGTCGTCAACGAGAAGACGGCGCGCGCCTTTGCGCTGCGCAGCGGCTTCGACATCTACGCCTTGCGCATCGGCAACGTCATCGAGCCGCATGAATATTCGCTGTTTCCGAAATGGTTCGCCGATCCGGGTTTCCGCAAACGGATTGCCTGGAGCTATATCGACGCGCGCGACCTCGGGCAGATCACGCTGCGCGCCATCGAAAAGGACGGGCTCGGTTATCAGGTGTTCAACGCCGCCAATGACGACACCTCATCCGACCTGCCGACGGCCGAACTTTTGAAGCGGTTTTATCCCGATGTGCCGGTCAAGGGTGAACTTGGCGAATACGAGACGCTGCTCTCCAACCGCAAGGCGCGGGACATGCTCGGCTTCCGGCCGGAGCACAGCTGGCGGAAATACGTCAAGACGGCCTGACGGGGGCAGCTGACGCGAAACCGGCACTGGGCCGGCCCCGAATTGCGGCTGGCACCCGCTCGTTTGCCGCGCGGCAATTGAGCTAGTTGTCTTTCCAGAATTCGGCCTGGAGTTGCGCCGCTTCATCGGCAAGCAGCGGGCCGATGACTTCAGTCGGACGCTGCCCGGCTTCGAAGACGATCCTGCAGGGCAGGTCGAGTGTGGGGTTCTCGACATGTGCACCCGTCACCCGCTTGAGGTCGTGTTCGCTCTGGCCAAAGACGACCCGTCCAATGCCCGCCCAATAGATTGTCCCGGAGCACATCGCGCAAGGTTCGGCCGAACTGTAGAGCGTGCAGGAGGCCAGCTTTTCGAGGCTGACATTCATCCCTGCCCACGAGGCCAGCAGCCTTTCGGCATGAGCGGTGCGGTCGCCGCCGCCGGCTTTGTAAGCGTTGGGCTGCTCGCGCAACACATTGCCGTCCTTGTCAGCGAGCAGCGAACCAAAGGGATGTTCGCCGGCATCGCGGGCCTTGCGCGCGACTTCGAACGCCTGACGGAGCAGGCGCTCATCATAGGGGCGTTGTGGCATCGGCAGATCCTCCGGCAGCTGCAGCGGGGTCTTTGCCGTCGTAAATCACTTCGTCGGCTTCCTCGCCTGTCGCAATGCGCATGACATGGACTGCGTTGCCGATCACATCGGAGGGCGCTTCTGGCCTCTAGGACCGGTTGGCATAGGCTGGCTTCCCAAGTGTCCGGGCATCATTCATGCAGTCGGCCTTTATAGCCTCATAGTCCGGGCCCTGCCGTTCAACCGAGCGTCCGTCATAATGGCGACCGCTAAATCGGTACACGCCAGCTGAGACCTCGCCAGAGGTAAACGTCCAACCTTCCAATGCGTCTTGATTGTGATCGCTCACGATTGCTCCCATGCTTTCCGGTAAGCATACAGGAGCTCAGCCCGATATGGGAAATGCATGTTGCATTCCGTCAAATTTCAAACTGAGACACTACCGGCCCCTGGCGTCACTGGCAAGCGTTGGGAAATCAGTGATATTGTCGCGCTGATCCAAGCCAAAGAGGCAGAGAAGCCTATGGTTCGCGGCCAAAAGCAGGGAGTGAGGACATTTGAAGTACGAGTGGGCGAACAATCCTCACTTGTTTATTCCAATAACAGCATGTGTCGTTGTCTTGGCCCTGAGTTTCGCAGCCATGTTCGTCGCACTCCTAAGCATAATTCTGCGCACCGATTTCTATGGGTCAATCGATGACCAGAACCTTCCATGGGGCGAACAACTGGGGAAGCGAGACGCAAGGCTTCGTGCTGGATTTTGGTCAGCGCGCTTCCTGATACCGCGCCGGGTGATTGCATATGGTGCTGTTGTGTTCTTCTGCAGCTTCGGTGCGGTTGAGCTTATTTTAACCGTCTTCGGCCATCCGTCTTGATCGAATTTTCAAACTGACCCACTCCCGCCCAGGCTCAAGCCTCGTTGCGGCTAGGGCGTTGAGCCAGCCAGATGCTGCCGATGACGAAAACGACGCCGGCGATCTGAGGCAAGGTCAGTGTCTGATCCAGGAATACCCATCCAAGCAGCACGGCGGTCACCGGGCTGAGGAAAAGCAGCGATGACACCACTGCGGATTCCAGTCGCGCAATGCCCCGGAACCAGAGGACATAGGTCAGCGCCGCGCCGATCAGGCCGAGCCACACGAGTCCAAGCAGGTTGGCGCCGGTCGGGATTGGGATAGACGGTTCGAAAAGCAGGACCACCGGAACGAGAAGGAGACCACCGGCGGTCAGTTGCCATGCCGTAAAGGCGAGCAGCGATGCTGGCGGCTGCCACTTGCGGCTCAACACGCTTCCGAAGGCCATTGAGGCCGCCCCGGCGAGGCCGGCGGCAACGCCGACCGCATCGAGCGTCGCGTTCGGGGTCAGCACCAGCAATGCAACACCGGCGATCCCGACAAGGGCGGCGAGGATCGCCAACCGGCGGACAGGGCTGGCAAGCAGGGCAGCAGCGAGGAAAATCACAATCAATGGCTGGACCGACAGCACCGTCGCGGCGACCCCGCCAGGAAGCCGGTACGCGGCGACAAACAACATGCTCAGGAAGATCGAGATGTTGAGGGCTCCGAGGACGAAACTGCGCAGCCACCATATGCCCGTCGGCAGTTGCCGAACGATCGCCAGCAGCAGCAATCCGGCGGGCAGGGCACGCAGCATTGCGACCATCATCGGCGAAAAGTTCGGCAGGAACTGCGTGGTGACGATATAGGTGCTGCCCCATATTGCGGGTGCAATGGCTGTAAGCAGCAGATCGGAACGGTGCGTTTTCATAAGATTTCCAGAACTTCGGCAAGAGGGCGGCGCGGCTTTTGCGGCCAGTTTCCGGGCGCGGCGCGGCCGACGGCGATGAGCATCACCGCCATTTCATTGCGCGCAAGGCCAAACTCGCGGGCCACGCCTTCGGCATCGAAGCCTGCCATCGGACCGGAGACGAGCCCCAGCGCTTCGGCCGCGAAAATCAGCGTTGCGGCGCCAAGCGTTGCCGAGCGCACGGCTTCGTCGCGGGCCGCTAGAGGATCGGCATATTGGGCGCGGGCGCCCTCCCGCCACCCCGAAGCCATATCCGCCGGCATGAAGCCGGCTTCGACGAACGGACGGAGCCTGGCATCGAGGGCAGCGTGGTCGGGCAGTACGCCGCAGATGATGAAGGTGACGGCGGCGTCCTGCACCTTGGCCTGGCCATGGGCGAGGCTGCGCAATCGTGCCTTTGCTTCCGGCGTCCGCACCGCGATGAACCGCCAATTCTGAAGGTTGTAGGCGCTTGGCGCTCGCGTTGCGAGACGTGCCAGCTCCTCGATCTCGGCGTCCGTCAATTCGTGCGAGGCATCGAACCGATTGGCCGACATGCGCCGCTCGATAAGGGAAATTGCGGGGTTGGTCATCATGTCATTCCGAAACTGAGAAAGTCGTTCGGGAAGCAGATAGAGAATTTACCAAGGAGCGATAATATGCAACAATTGCAAGACATTATTTACTGGAAGAGAATGGTGCGATGGATCGCCTGACGGCGTTGCAGGTTTTCCGCCAGGTGGCGGAACTGAACAGCTTTGCCGAAGCTGGACGGCGGCTCGGTCTCTCGCCACCCGCGGTCAGCAAGAACATCGCCGAACTGGAGGCGCATCTGGGGGTGCGGCTCATCAACCGGACAACGCGGCGCATGGCGCTGACCGAAGAGGGCAGGATCTATCTGGAGCATGTCACGCAGGGGCTCGATGCGCTGGCCAGGGCCGACCAGGTGCTCGGCCCGATCAAGACGGCGCCGAGCGGCACGTTGCGGGTCAGCGCGCCGATGACTGTCACGTTGACGCGGCTTTCGGCTGCCATCCCCGCGTTTCTATTGCGCTATCCCGATTTGAAACTCGATCTGCACCTTGACGACAGGCGCGTCGATATCGTGCGGGAGGGATTTGACCTGGCCATTCGCGGCAGCGACAATCTCGAGGATTCCAGCCTGATCGCCCGAAAGCTTGCGGTCATGCCGCACGTGCTTTGCGCAGCTCCGTCCTATTTCGAGAAGCATGGCCGGCCCAAAGCGCCTGCCGATTTGAAGGCGGCCAATTGCATCCGGTTCAGCCTCTCGGGGCATGCGGATATATGGGAATTCCGCAAGGACGGCCGCACCGAGCGGATCGCCATCGACGGACGATACTCGGTTTCTTCAAGCCTTGCCGTGCGCGATGCGCTGCGTGCCGGCTTCGGCGTCAGCCTGATCCCCTATCCCTATGTCGAGAGCGACCTGAAAGCAGGCCGGCTGCAATCGGCTCTGGATGACTGGGAAAAGGTCGAAACCACGCTCTACGCGGTCTATCCGGCGCGGCAGCATCTTGCCCCGAAAATCCGCGTCTTCCTTGATTTCATGATCGAGGAATTCAGCCGGGACAAGGAGAAGCCGTTCGTGCCTCTCCGGCGTGAAGGCTCGGCAAAGCGCGGTGTCGGCGAGGCGACGGATGCGGAAAATCAAACTGGGATACCGCCGTCGATTTCATCTCCTTGACACGCCTCCAAATCCGGACTTTGTGGAGCCATGCGGGACGCGAAGCCGGATAAGGGAAAGACAGCGGCCGAGGCGTTCGCCGAACGCACGAGCGGTATTCGCCGGGCCGATGCGGCGCGCATGCCGGGCTCGAGCGTTCATGCGTCGCTGGCCAACGAAATCGGGCTGAGGATCGTGCGCGGCGACTATCCGCCGGGAACCATCCTGCCCAACGAAGCCAAATGGTCCGAGACCT
>NZ_JAMYNL010000060.1:0-7759 GCF_040319065.1 Mesorhizobium sp. M0968 | reverse complement strand
GGTCGACGAGGCGGTAAGCGCGCTACTGCTGAAGGCGATCGCGCCGGCGGCGATCGATGTCGCGCTTGCCGTGCAGCACGAGATCGTCGGCTGTGAAGAACGTCGATTTCGCTGACGGCGGTTGCGATCAGGGCCGGAAAGACGGGCTGGCAAATGGGCGTCCGCCGGTTGGATCGTCCAGAGCGGTGATTAGGCTGTTCGTGGCTGGATCGGCGGCGCTGCGGGGGTGGCGAACAGCGCCAGGAGGAAGGCACACAAAAGCCTCAGCCAGTTGAGCAGGAGGCTGAAGTTGTAGCCGACGGCGGCAAGCACAGCGTTGTTGGCATCGCCCTCGAGAAGGCCAGGAAGTTGCGGCCCATACGGTGGTCGTTCTTGAGATGGCCAATGACGGGTTCGACGGCGGCCCGGCGTCGCAGCGCCCGTTTGACGGCCTTGGTGAGGCCACGCTTGTAGCCGGCGACATGGACCTTGAACATCTTGCCCTTCGGGGCGTTGTGGCCGCGATAGCCGGCATCGGTGACGATCTTGCCGAGGCTGACGCCGATGGTGTCCTCGATTGCCGGGATGATGGTGGCCAGCGTGTGGCCGTCATAAGGATTGCCGGGCAGCGCCTTGACATGGGCGACGAACTGGCCGCCGCGGCTGCGCTGCAGCGGGGTGGCGACGGAGACCTTGACGCCGAACTCGTAGGGCTTGTGGGCTTTGCCCTTGCCAATGCACTCGACCTCCGGAGCGTGCAGGGAATACACCTTCTTGCCCCGCTCGCGCTGGCGCTGATCCCTGACGCGTCGGGCCAGCGACAGCGGCAGGGCAAAGACCTGCATCAGTTCCGGCCGCCCGACGAGCTTGCGGGTGATGTCGCGGATCACCGCTCCCAGCATGGTGCGCAGGCGCTTGAGCTGGCGGTTGGCCCGCTTGAACTGCTTGGCATGGGCATAGCGCTGATGCTTGATCAGCGCGATCTTGCCGACCCGCGCATAGGATTGGCGCAGGGCAATGCCATGCCTCTTGGCCAGCTTCACCAGCCGCTCACGGGCGCGATGCATCAGCTTGGCGTCGGTCGGGAAGGTGATGGCCTTTTCCTGCACGGTGGTATCGACAATTACCGCGCGGAAGTCCGACGGCTTGGCCGCCCCCAGCCTGGCCGCCGCTGCAAGACTTTCCTGGAGCAGCGCCATCAGCCGCTCTTCCCCCATACGCAGCCGCCAGCGCGTCAGTGAAGTGCGGTCGAAGGGCAAACGGTGCTGGAAGAACTCCTCGCCGCAGAACAGCTGGTAGTAGGGATTCTCCAGCCAGCGTTCGCACAGGCTTTCGTCGGACAGGTTGTGCATCGACTTGAGAATGGCCAGTCCCGCCATTAGCCGTGTCGGCAAAGGCGGCCGGCCAGGATCGTCGTCATAGACCTCGCCGAGCCGCTCTTCCAGGAAGCGCCAGTCGATCGTCTTGGCCAGCTTCACCAGCGCATGATCCATATTGAGGATGTGGTCGAGCCGGGATCGCAACAGGTCCGTCTGGCCGCTCTCGCGCCGTTCCTTCGGTCGCATCGCTTCGCTTCCCTCGCAGCTTCGTCATCGCCTCGAATCACGCAGAACAAGCGCATCCAATTTGCCGGAAATCGCAGCCTCTAGCCACGAAATTCGGCAATCTGAAACCTGAAATCAGGGGAAATTGTTAAACGGAATCAAAGCATTCCGAGTTCTTCACGGACGACGAGATCACCCAGCGCGTGGAGCAGGCCGGCGCTGCGCGGCACGCAGTTGCAACGCGCCGCTATGAGGCTGAACTGGCAGTCGACGCTACCCCGAAGGTCGATCCGGACAACCGCTTGGTCGCCGACGCGCTGGAAGTGATCCGGCCAGGATCGCACTCATGCAGCGCCTCTTGTGTAGGGATGGCCGGGATTATGGAAGATGTCCCGCCGACACTCGGATCCCTGTGGCGCTGATAGAGCTGCTCGCGGCGCCTGCGCGCCGGCAATCGACGCCTTGAAGTTGAGCATGGCGCAGCAAAATTGGGAAGCACGAAGATCCGAACATTTGGTATCGGCATGTCACGTTATGCTGCAGGCAATGCCCAACCGCCTGCATTTCCAAGTGAGTTACAAGCGCCTGGAGGATGGCGAGTTCCGCTGGCCGAAGTTCATGACCGCGTGATAGGGCTGACGGCCGCGCAACTGTCCGCGATATTGGAGGGTTGGACTGGCGGCGGGTCCACGAGGCGCACCGGACCCGCGTTCCAGCCCAGGCGGGGTAACCCGCGACGAAGTAAATCGGCCTGGATTCCGCTGTCGCGGGCTGCCGGCGAATATGGTCTGATCCGGTCATGGCGGTGACGGCTGACCGGCTTCCCGACGATCCGGACGCGCTGAAGGCGATGGTCCTGGGACGCCGACCGCCGGCACCGTTAATCACCTCGAAACGGTGCAATCTCGGAATAGACGTGGTCGTCGAGGAGTTTGTCGAGCAGTTCGACAATGCCGGGCTGTATCTTCACCTGCTGGGCGGAAGATTTTGGGCTCTGGGTGGTGGGCGTCTGGATCTTGCGGCCCTTGGATCGCACGTGAACCTTGGTGGTTCCTTCCGTCGGCAGCTTGACGAGAGTGACATGGTCGATGATGTGGGCAAGCAGTCGCTTGCGTTCGCGGTTTTGGTGTGTCGGGATCCGCCCAGAGCTGTTGAACTGCACCGTCATTGAACGGACTGAGTTCAGCGCAACGGGACCATAGTCGCCCGGCTCGCCAATGTACTGATGGCCGCCGCCGGCGTAGCAACGGAGGAGGAGGAGGCTATGCAGCCTCCAAAGGGACAGCGATTGCGCCATCCGTGGTTTCGTCTTCACAGGGGGAGAGTCGAGAACATCGTTGACGACCTCGTCGATCACCAGAACCAGGATCAGATGGACATCAGCAGCTTCGGTTGTTGCGGCGGCGTTGCTGATGCCCCGCCTTGCTGCGATGTGCCTTGACCGCAAGAGCGGGTTGCCTCGGCCCTGGCGGCGGCCCGAATGCTCCACGAGCACGATGCATCTCGCAATACCTCCCAGTCCACCGGTTGACCGTCGAGCACGGTCAGCCGAACACTGGTTCAGCGTCACCTTTTCAGGAGATGTGGCGCGGGCGTAGGCGCGCTCGATGGAGACAATCTCGACGCCCGGGTGACGTTGGGCCAGGATGTGACCACATCGGCAAGAACTCGAGAATGTGACCGCGTTGCAGATTGCAGATGATCGTGCCGTAGCTTGCCCCTTACGTGAATGCTTTCGGCGGTCCGAACTCGGCGGCACGGATCATGCGCAACAGCGGCCGCCGAGCAAAACCTCGCAACGGATCCTTCAATTGAATTAACAGAAACTTCGCAGTCGCCAATCGCCGACAATGGTACGTTTGCCACAACGTCTGAGATCAGGCACGGCCAAAAAGGCTGATGCCGGTTTACACTCGAACCGCCCCATACGGAGAATCAACAGCAAATGGCAACGAGGGCACTCATTCTAGTCGAAGGCAGTCCAACGGGTTCTGGTCTCCTCTTCATCCAAGCGGCCCAGCGTCTTGGTTTTCATCCAATCACATTGTCGTCCGATCCAGCACAATACGACTATCTTGCGGCGGAAACCTACGAGGCAGTCCGGGTCGATACAAGCAATCTCGATGCGCTGATCCGCGAATGTTCCGACCTAGGCGCTACTTATGATATTGCTGGCATCACATCCTCCCTTGAGGCCTTCTACGCGACAATTGGCAAGCTCTGCCGGCATTTCAATCTACCGGGACCAAACCCCACATCGATTGAACGGTGCTGTGACAAATTCGTCCAACGTCAGCTCCTCGCGGAAGCCGGCGTTCCAATACCTGCTTATCGTTTGGCAGCGGATGGGAAGGACGTGGAAAGCTCTGTCGCTGAGATCGGGCTGCCGGTGGTTCTTAAACCGGCCGTGGGAGCAGGCAGCGTCGGTGTCCGATTGTGCCGGGATGCTGATGAGGTGGCCGAACATACGAGCTATCTGTTAGACGGGAAGCATACATGGGGGTGTTCGCCAAGGATACTGGTCGAGGAATTCGCACAAGGTCCGCTGTACTTCGCTGCAATAATGGGAAATGAGGTCGTCGGGATTGGCGCCGCTGAATACGACCCGCCACCGCATTTCGTGTTTCGTGAGTGCACCTTTCCGGCTCTGCTGACCGATGACGAGCATGAGCGTATCGCCGATGTTTCGCTGAGCTGCTTGCGAGCTCTCGACCTTGGCTGGGGACCAAAGAGCATTGAACTTAGGTGGACGAAGCGTGGCCCAGTCGTCATTGAAGTCAATCCGCGTCTTGGTGGCGCGCCCACTCCTCAACTGGTTAAACTGGCTTACGGTGTCGATCTCGTCACCCAGCATATCAAGCTTGTCATCGGCGATGAACCGAATTTGCAAAAAAGACACTCGCAGATCGCGGCTGTGCGATCCCTGATTGCTGATCGCGATGGCACCCTCGATTGGATCGATGGCGACAGTCGGGCGACTGCGGTATCAGGTGTCGCCGAGGTCAAATTGCATGTAAAACCCAAGACGCCGATCGTCAGGAAAGGTGATTACCGAGACCGCATCGGCTATGTCATCGCCGCTTCGCCCACACTCGCTCGGACGAAGGTGATACTTCAGCGAGCCGTCAATTTAATCAGTTGGTCGATCACACCATTTGATGTCTGACCCCAAAATCTGCCCAGCGCCGCTGGCGCAGGCCATTTGTGAAGGTGCCCGATATGACTGTTCCCAGCACCGGTAATAGCTAGAAGTGAAATTGCAAGTCTGACGGCGAGACGCCGGACATTGCTGAGGCTCGGGCGCAACAACAATGCTATTTGATATGATTCTCAGGGGCGGTCGGGTCATTGATCCCTCTCAAACGCTGTGCGCAACTGTCGACGTGGGCTTCCTCGACGGGAAGGTGGCGGCTATCGGACCGCGGCTCGATTCGGAGGCGGGGGCAGTTGAGCGGGATGTCTCCGGCCTTATTGTAACCCCCGGCCTTATCGATCTTCATACGCATGTCTACTGGGGCGGAACGTCCTTGGGCATCGATGCGGAAGCGTTCGGCCGCGCCAGCGGGGTCACGACCGTTGTCGATACCGGGAGTGCTGGCCCAGGAAACTTTGCCGGCTTTCGAAAGCACGTTATCGAGAAGTCTCAAGTCCGAATTTTGGCGTTGCTCAATGTATCATTTGCGGGAATTTATGGTTTTGGCTCCCAGGTCGGCGAAAGTGAAGAGATAAGGTTGCTGTCTCCAGTGCAGAGCGTCGAGGTTGTCGAGGCAAATCGGGATGTGATCGCCGGAATAAAGGTTCGGGTCGGAAAGTACGCGTCAGGCAGTTCCGGTCTCGCCCCGCTCGACGTGGCTTTGCAGGTTGCCGATGAAACCGGCTTGCCGTTAATGGCCCATATCGATTTCCCGCCACCCTCCTACGAGGAAGTCGTCACCCGACTCAGGCATGGCGATATCCTCACCCATTGCTTTCGACCCTTCCCGAATGCACCCGTCAATTCGCAGGGCGCCATCAGAGCAGCCGCGCGCGAAGCGCGTGAACGTGGGGTTCTTTTCGATATCGGCCACGGCCAGGGCTCGTTTTCCTTCAAGACGGCCCGCGCCATGCTGACCTATGGATTCCAGCCCGATACTATCTCGTCGGATATTCATACCGACTGCATTGACGGACCGGTCTTTGATCAGACGACAACCCTGTCGAAGTTTCTGTGTCTGGGCATGTCACTGAACGAGGTTATCAGTGCTTCGACCATTAACGCCGCATCGGCGCTCCGCCGGCCGGAGCTTGGTTCGCTAAAGCCCGGGTCCGCAGGGGACGCCAGCATTCTCGCCCTGGAGGAAGGTTCCTTCGACTATGTCGATTGCAGGAACGAGGTAATGCGCGGAAACCAGAGACTCGTTGCCCGGGGAGTGGTCCTGAACGGCCGCTGGTGGGATCCCTTGAAAGCGACGATCACGAGGCAGCGGCCCAAAGGGGCGTCGACGTGAAGGACGTGACGCTGACGTTGTTGTGGCAGGAATACCGCGGGGCGCACGGCGCGTCGTCCCTTACCTTCACCCATGCCAGGTTCAGCCAGAAACTGCCTGACTGGATCGAGGGCCAGTGCAGGGCACTCGCTTTCTTCGGTGGGGTAACGAAGGCGATCGTCTGCGATTATGTGCCCGGGCACGTAATGCAGAGCGTTTTTAGCTTGGCGTCGCGCAGAACGGCGGGTGGCGAAAGCGCGCTGAGTGGATCGCGACGGTGAGCTAAAAACGTGTTGGACTAGGCCGCCGGCACGGGTGGCCGGTATGGGCATTCAATTGAGGCCGTGCCCATGAACAGGCATGGCGTGGGCCCGGATGCGGTCGTGGACGCCGCGATTGCAAGGGGTCGCCTGCACCGAAAGCGGCACGGATATGGGTTCAGCAAAGCGAGGACCGGCGTCGCGGCCTGCCGACGGAGGCAGCCGGGGGTGACAACGCGCACCTTCGCGGGACCGGCTCGGTTTTCGGGCCGAACGGCTCGTTGCGATGCGGTGACGGGAAAGCGAAGCGGTTCTTTCATGACGTATCCCAGTATGGCGGGGGTCCAGTGGCGCCGTCGAAGATTTCGATGATGATCATCTGACCTTGACGACAGGCGGGGCATTGCCTGAGGGAATGACCGGTGAGATCCTCGTAGCGGTCGCGGTAATCCTTTGCGGGTCGACTGTCCGACGGCTCGGGAACCGGCATGCTGAGCAGGTCGCGGCAGTGGGCGAGCTTTTGCGCCCGGTAGCGATTGCCGAGAAAGCCGTAGTAGCGGATGCGATGGAAGCCCTCGGGCAGGACGTGCAACAAGAAGCGGCGAATGAACTCGTCGGACGCAACGGTCATGACCTTCTGCCGATTGCCGTGCCGGTAGTCCTTCCAGCGGAAACGCACGGCGCCGTCCTCGAAGTCGATGACGCGGTTGTTGGAAATGGCGACGCGGTGCGTATAGCGGCCGACGTAATCGAGGACCTGCTCCGGTCCGGCGAAGGGCGCCTTGGCAAAGACGACCCACTCAGCCTTTCGTAGCGGCGCCAAATAACGCCGGAAGGCGTCGCGCTCGCTCAGGTCCTGCAAGCCAGAGAAGAATTTCAACTGGCCGGCGTCGAAGGCTTTCCCAAGATGCTCCAGAAACAATCGTCGGAACAGGCGTGAGAGCACCCGGACGGGCAAGAAGAAACCGGGCTTGCAGGCGATCCATCGATTGCCGTCGGCAGAAAGGCCTCCGCCGGTGACGACGCAGTGCAGATGCGGATGATGAAGCAGGTTCTGGCCCCAGGTGTGCAGCACGGCGAAGAAACCGATCTCGGCGCCCAGGTGCTTGGGATCGGCGGCGATGGTGCGCAAGGTCTCGGCGGTGGCGCGGAAGAGCAGGCCGTAGACAAGCGCCTTGTTTTGATAGCCGATTGCGGCAATGGGCTCCGGCAGCGTGAAAACGACGGGAAAGTACTGGGTGTCGAGGAGCTCGGCGCGACGAGCTTCCAGCCATTGCGCGCGGGCCAGTGATTGGCAGCGGGGACAATGCCTGTCGCGGCAGCTGTTGAAGGCGATGCGCCGGTGGCCGCATTGATCACATGCTTCGACTGCCCGCCAAGCGCGGCGGTCCCGCACAGTTCGATCGCCGTCATGACGCGACGCTGTGTCGATGCCGGCTCAATACTCCCCAGAAGTGCCGTTTGAATCTTCCCCAGTTTAGCGCTGTCGCCGGTCTTCCGGAGCGCGCTC
>NZ_JAMYNL010000059.1:0-7790 GCF_040319065.1 Mesorhizobium sp. M0968 | reverse complement strand
TGGACAAACCATTCCCGGCTTTCTGACATTTCGAATCTCCTTTGCTATTTAAGGAAAAACTTTCAGAAGAAGACATTGTTCCGGAATAGAATGCGTCGAACAGCCCTGACAGTCCCAGAGGATCAGTGTCTTGGCGGGTCTCAATTCACCTTGCGAAAATCCCGCAGCGATGCGTGGGGAAGACCAAGATCGCGAGGGTCGGCGCAAGGAAAACGGCCCGATCGCGACCGCTGGCGCTCCGCATTGAGCCTCGTGCCTCACCGCACCACCATAGTCACAAGGAACGCGGCGGCCTTTCCGCTCGTTGATTGCTTTTCGACTCGCGCCGCCGTCATGCCCTCCACATCGATACGCAAAACGGAATACGATCCCCACACAAGAATCCTCTCGGTCTGGTTCGTGGCCAGCGGCAAACGCTACGAGTTTGAGGAAGTGCCGCCGGAAACCTTTGCCGCGTTCCGGGCGGCGTTCGCCAAGGGCCGCTATTTCAACGACCATATCCGCAACAATTTCCGCTACCATCTGGTTGCGAGCGATAGGGACCCGGGATGACCTGACCTTCCGATGGCTCAATCGTCCTGTCGCTCCAACCGGGGGTTGAAGGATGCGTTGCCGCTGTTGCTCTAGGTTCGCTTTCGGTCCGCGCGCGCCTCGCAAAGCCCACCCCCGCATCCCCCGCCTGGTGCAAAGCGCTTGATCGGTCCCGCCGTTCTGGCAGTGCGGCGGGACTTTTTTGCGATCCAGGTGGAACACCGGCGCGCGGGGAAGGTTCGGTGCACGCAATACATCCTGCATACGAGCCTCTAGCTGACTGAACTCGGTATCCAGATGCATACAAATACAGTTCGTCACGCACGAAGACGACTCTCTACGATCCTTTAATGTCGTTGGTAATGCTGTGGGCGAGGACGGTCATGGCGATCATTCCATACCTCGGGGCGTGCCTGTCTCAAAAGGGAAAATTCCATCGCAAGAAGTTGAATTGGTATTGACCTCATACATTTTCTCCGACTCCAACGCCGCTAGCGCGCTGAAGGGTTTCAGGGTCGGTCTGCCGCCGGAGCTCAACTGCTGGACTATTGCTCGACCGGAAGCGGCTCGTGCTGCGGCTCAGCGTGGTGGAAGACCTGTCCAAGATCGCGCGCGTCGAACGTTTGGCCGCAGACTGGGCAGCAGACAAAGTGCTTCGACTCGTCCTCGACTGGCCCGTCATGCGGCCTGCCCTCATAGCCTGTTGCGATGTTGTCTGTTCTAATCCGCGGCATCTGCAAGTGCCTTTCGTCGTTTTGGCGGCCGATACTTCTGCACCAAGACCGGACCTTCTCACGGTCGACCCAGACCAATGGCCCGAGGTCGATCGTCACAGTGTCCTCGTCGATGCGCGTGACCTCGCCTTTCAGGTCGATTTGCCGGCTTCGGTTCACCTTGGTGTGGTCGATGATGGATGTGGGAAGTCGCCACCTGGGATAGAGACGGCTTACGCAGTCCTCTGTTATCCGCCTTCGAACCGTGGCAGCAATCGCCACCTGGTCACCAATGCCCATTTCGCGAGCCTTGGATTGAGTCTGGAGCGGGCAGTGTCTTCTTCAAGAGGCCTCTAATATACGCCCGTCATCCTGAGGCTGACCTAGGACCAGAGTTACAAAAGTTGAACTTCATCGGGGAACACTCCTTCTGTCTGCCTGTTCGATTTGCCAGGCGCATCCCGCGCATTCAGACAGGAGAAAGAAGATGAAACGCATCCTTTTGGCTTCGGCCGTGCTGGCGGTGTCGGCCGGGCTTTCCGTTGCCCAGACGACCAGTGGAACTTCGAGCGGAACGTCGACGAGCGGAACCTCGATGACCGGCACCTCGACCACGACAACCATACCCAGCACGACGGATCAGGGCACCGGCACGACGAGCAGCGGCACCAACATGTCCGGCGATCAAGGCACCGACACGACCACCACCAGCGGCACCACAAATTCGAACTCGGCCAGAGACTGCGCGCCCGGCCAGCAGACTGGCAGCGCTCAGCAGGCGGCGCCAGGTCAGCAGGACACGACAGCCAAGACCGCCGCGCCGGGCCAGGTGAAAAAGACCGACGAAGGTTGCTGATTGGCACATCGGCTCAGGTTGGAATCACCAGCGTGTGGCTGGCTGATCTCCCCCGACCACCGGCCAAAATCACTCGGCTGGCGATCAAATTGCCGCCAGCCGAGCATCAGTCCAGGAGCCTTTGCGCTTGCTTGTGCTTTCAGTGGGGCAGCCTTGCCTCTGTTTGCTTCGGTCAGATAGATAAATATCCGCCTGCTCGCGCATCTTGCCTGAAGGGAGCTGCGGCCGCGCTCAGAGGAGCTTTCGATCGACGCGCTGTATGCCGATAGCGCAAGAGCGATTCGAACCCCTACATCGGACAACGTTGTCGGGGTTGATCGTTGCGGCCGGCTTTATCCTCATCGATCTCACGCGGCAGACATCCGCTGAGCCGGGGGGGCGGTGCCCTATCACGCCGCTTAGAGCATGTCCGACACCACGCATGTCTCCGCCCTCACAGCCGCCGAATTCGTCGCGGTGTGCTAGAGAAGCCGTCGGGAAAGTGGCGTGACGAGCTCGAAAATAGTTCGCGGCTTCGAGTGCGCAGATGCTTTTGCGGGCCGGGTCCTGTTGTTCGGCCACGGGATGTGAGTGCCGGGCCCAAGGAGAGCCTGCTCAGCCTCAATCGCGTCGGCCAGCGGTTCTTTGAATTCGCAGTAATCCAAATGCATGCAACCACTGCCATTGTCTTCGCGTTTAGCCGCGTTCAATCGTGGGGAGCGACAAGATGCGGGCCTTCAGTCCAATTACAATCTGCCTCAATCGCAACCTGACGGTGGTCGCGTCCATAGCCGACGCAATGAAGGTGCTTCAGCAACCATGGCCTAGAATGGGAAAGCCGGGGCGCCTCAACGCGATCCGAATGGTCGAGGAATCCCTCGCCGGGCATTGCAGCCAGCAAGCTGCGTTCGAGGCCTTCAAGGCGGCCGCGGCTGAACAGGGACTCCTTAGAACAAGAGGGACCAGCGCAGGTCTGGGGAAAGTTGCGCGCATGGTTGAAGACCTGATGTGAGTCATGCCGGCCTCGCTAACACTGAAGAGGCGCCCCACTTGAAGCCGGAAATACGCCTTCTCCCCCGAGAGCCTAAACGCCTCAAACCGGGCCATTGGTCCGGACGCGAGAAGGCCCTGGCTTTGCGTCCGGGACAGCCAGGACCCACTTATCCGACGGTGAATTCTGCGCTGCCTAAGCAGTGCGGCTGCACGCCCCTTTGCGATCCCGTTTGGGATCCACATTGAGGTTAACTCTGATGATCTGCCCCATCTTGTCAGAAAAGGACATTTCGTTTGACCTTGCGAGTAAAGGAAAGCAATCAGCCTTGACAAAAATCGCGATTAGGATTGCGCGGACAACTGGGCTTTGATGAGCAGATGGTTCTCCGTGGTCGGTTCGACCGCGAGTGTCTCGGCTCGACGGGCATCGGTCGTGGCGTCGCGATCCCTCACGCTCTGCTGGGCACGATCTCTTCGCCAGTCGTGTCCGCTTGGCCCAGCCCGTTGACTTCGACGGCCTCGACGACGACCAGTCGATCTCATTTAGCCTGTACTCTGGCCGAGCTCTGCTAATTCCGCCTTCCTCCCTGCCCTTCGCAAAGATGCCGGCTGCTTCGAGTAGCTCATGTTCGGGAGTGACTCCGATTGGCACGGTCAGCTGATGGGGTGCTGGCGATTGTCGAAAATGAGCCGCTTCCGGGAATTTTCCACCAATTTGCATACTTCTCGTGTCGGGTGTCTGGGCAGTTCAGCAATGCCTAGATTCCTGGCGCGGCGCATAGCGCAGTGAACAAAGAGGGCTCTCCACCAGCCGATGAGGCGGCCTTCGCGGAGGATTGAAGCATCTTCGGGTGTAACCCAACAGAATGTCTGCGTCGTCACATTAATCTGAGGCCGCGTCGCGCTCTGGCAAAGCACGGTCTGGTTCTCCCGCGGGTACTGCGATCGATCAGCTCCGCATCGTTGAGCGCAGAAAAACCCGCCTCGACTGCCGCTGAGCGCGCCATCCCCGCCTCTGGAACGGTTTACATACTTTGCCGTTGCTAAAGGCACCTGCAGGAGCCAGGCATGAGAGTATTCCAATCAGTTTTGCCCCTCGCCGTGTTCGCGTTGCAACTCTTTGCCGTGCAGTCATTTGCTCAGACCGAGCAGCAAGATCCTCCGGGGCAAGGCGCATCATCGACAACCGAAGATGCCGAGGATGTCGGCGTCGACGTTTCGCTTGGCAGGCACGAAGTGAAACAGCAGATCGCACGGGAGCTTGGAATTTCCGAGGTGGAAGTGCCTCTGGCAATTCATGTGCCTATCGAGCTCGCCAAGCGGGTCTGCGAGAAAGAGGTATTCGACGCACGCTCCAATGTGAACCGAAGCTGCACCGCGACGAAATACATCCCGGAAATTGCCGAAGCAGCACGAAATCGTCCGCGAACCTCTGCCGTTCCGGAGCAATAGGCGAAGACGAATACTATAGGATAGAGAAGGGGTGCTTGGCTTGCTCTGGGCGATCGACAAGGCGCCGCCACGAAAGTGTGGAGCGCTTGCGCGTAAGTTTTCAGGCAGCGTCGATATCCGCTTGGCTTCCGCGAGCAGTTGCGTCGAGGTGAGTTCAACTACATCGCAAAACAGGTCCGCGGTCCCTATACACTGCTGATCTGCTCGGCAACTTCGTCCAGGTTCGACCGCTGAGGGCGCCGACAGTTTCGTCATTCAGGACGGCAAGATCGTCGTCTGGTCCATTCACTACAGGTTGCACCCCAAGGCGGCTGGGTAAGCCGGCGGGCCTCTTCCACTCACCGCATCGGACTCGTCACAGCCTTTGTTCAGTACCGGCGTCATCCACCAGAAACGTCCTGATCACACATGCGGCGGCATTTCCTCGAATCGGCCGAAAAGCGGCGCAATTCACCCACACGTCGATCCTGCCGAAACGCGACACGGCAAAGCTGCGCATTCGCTCCACGGCCGCATCGCCCGCCATATCCGCGGCAAAGGTCAGCGCCTCACCGCCCAAGCCGGCACACTCCTTGGCGACCTTGTCGAGTGCGTCCGCGTTTCTTGAGACCAGCACCAGCCGTGCGCCCTGCGCGCAAAACCCAGAACGGTCGCTCTGCCGATGCCGCTGGAGGCGCCGGTGACCACCACGACGGCTCCCAGCACGTCGGCCATTCGTCAAAACCCTATCGGGATCGTTCCGAGCGAGAGTTGAGCTCCTCACCTTGTTCGGGATGCATCCCTACCCTGTGCTCGTAGACAAGCGTTCCGCCTTTCCAGCCGGTATAAAGGAGTAGCAGAACGACAATCGTGGACAGCGCCAGGCCCCAGGGCAAGGCGCCCTCGGCGGCACCGGCACTTAGGCGCAGGATGAAGCTGGCCAGCGCCAGCACCACGGCCACGACGTTGCCGACCATATGGTGCCACGCGGCATTGATGGACCGCACCCTTGAATTTCCAAGAAAATCGGCAAAGCCGGCCAGCGCCGCGGCAGCGCTCATCAAAAGGGCAAAGCCGAGCAGCCAGAAGGATGCTTCGGCCCAGAATGCATTGCCGGTCGACCAGAACACTAAATCCGACAGGAATACCGACACGAGCAATGCGATCGGGAAAGGGATGAGCATGGGGTGAATCGGATGGCTGCCGATCTTTGCGGTGGTTGCAACGCCCAGCAGATGATTTGCGCGATCGTCAGCCATGCCAAACAACGTTGAAGGCGGCCCGGGGGTTCCAATCCGGCGCGAACAGCTTCGATCAGCGCTATCGAGAGTTGTTCTCAGCGGCGCGACGCGCAGGATTAAAACCTGCGACTTAAATATTCCGAGCCGCGCAGCCGAACCGCCATTCGGCCTCGGCGGCCTTGGAAATGCCGATCCTGCGGCGTGTCAGAACGTGCTGCGTTCGCGCGGTGGGCTGACGTAGGCCGGGTCTCGACGATGATGCCGCCGACGCCGTGCAAAGCGCCGGCCCTACCTGTTGTTTTTGAGGAGACGAGCTTCCCTCAGGATTGAGCCGCGATCGAAGCCGACCAGCGACACTATCTCGCGTATCTGATGTTCGGATGCGCCTGACTCTCGCGCGAGTTCGCTGACGATTTCAGGTTTCAGGCCGGGCCGTGCTTGTTCTTCCGCCATTACCTTGTGCCTGGTGTCGGGCCCAAGAGTGCGATAGTCGCCCCCAAGCGCAGCGGCCATGTTGTGTTGCTAACGATTTGCTATTGTACGCTTTCGGACCAATTCTAGCCAGGGGATTCGCTCAGGACCGTCCAAGCGCCTGCCGGGAAGCCTCGACAGAAGTTCTTCCTCGTCCACTAGTCCGGCTATGTAATTTGCAATGATCCGGGACGCCAGCGCTTCGCGTCGCTGTTCAGATAGAGCGTCGGACTTGAGCCGGTCGAACACGCGGCCCAGCAGCGCTAGTTCAGATGGATAGAACACGCCCGCCTCTTCGGCTTTTCGGTGGATCGGCATGTGATCCTCCCACGCCGGATGAATATGCTGCGCAACTAATCCCATTCGGCGACGGGAGTTAAGAACGAGCGGTCGCATCCCTGCAGGTGGTGTAGCTCGGCGGTACCGAAGCCGCTCGCGAGCGCGCCCTCGATGGCGCTGTTAGCGAGTGGCTTTGCGTTGGTCATCGAAAGTTCGCCGGTAAAGTGGGGTTTGCTGACACAACCGGATTCGAAGGAACCATCGATGACCCGATGACATGATGAACCTGCGCGCGCCCGTGGAGAAGACTCCGGATTGAACGAAGCCGCTGACGCGTCATTTGGTGCGTAGGTTTGCGGATGACGCTTCTGATTTGAAAGATTGCGGCTGTTGAAGCGCAATCTTGAGAACAGGAGTTTGAGATGGCCGAGTTGAGCCCTCTTCGCCGACGAATGATCGAGGACATGACGATCCGCAATCTGTCGCCGGCTACCCAGCGATCCTGCACGCGGTGACCAATTTTCGCGCTATTTCGACCGCTCACCGGACCGGCTCGGCCTGGAGGACGTCCGCGCCTCCCAGGTCCATCTGGTTTCGGCGGGAGTCTCGTGGCCGGCGCTGAACCAGACGGTGTGTGCGCGCTGCGGTTTTTCTACGGCGTGACGTCCACTTCATGAGGAACGTGCTGGCCCATGCCGGCAAGGGCGCCGCGTCGTTTCCGCTTTCATCGCCAGCGCCTTCGCCCAGGAAACGCCCGAGGTCGCGAGCACGCAATGGCGCGCCGTGGCTGATCAGATCCGGCCCAAGGTCCCGAAGCTCGCCACCATCATGGACGACGCCGAGCCCGACATGCTTGCCTAAATGACTTTCCCCAAGGAGCACCGCGCCAAGCTGCACTCGATCCAACCCGATCGAGAGCCTCAACGACGAGATCAAACGGCGCACCGAGGTCGTCGGCATCTTCCCAAATGATGACGCCATCGTCCGCCTGATTGGCGCGATCCTGCTCGAACAGAACGACGAATGGGCCGTGCAGCGCGCCAGACACATGACGCTGGAAACCATCTGCCAAATGAGCGTCTGCCTGAAGGATTTCCGCTGTCATCGAGTCCTTCGGCCGGATTTTTCGCAGCGGACCTTTGCCCGCACCCTCGCGCCGCTAATCCGAGAGGCAGCGCGATAGCTCCTCACTTGTCTCCCAATCAATACGTGATCCTCATACCGGAACGTCCGCAATGGACGCGGAGCCGAGATGCTCAAGCGGGCCGCTGTGACGCGGCGGACTAGAATCAGGGG
>NZ_JAMYNL010000058.1:0-9450 GCF_040319065.1 Mesorhizobium sp. M0968 | reverse complement strand
CGCCACTTATAGATCAGGCTGGTCGCGACATCGTACTGACGCGCTACCGCCGCCACTGTGGCCCCGGGCGCGAATGCCGCGGCCAGTATCCGGCACTGATCCTCTTCACGCCAACGACGACGACGCTCAGGCCCGGTCAATAACGTCACATGGCTCATGCTGTGCTGCTAACTTCGCTCGTAAGGGCGACCTTAAGAGCGCAGCCTCGCTACCGTTCCGTCCTCTCGCAAGGCGGCCTTCGCCGGAGGGTATCTTCCTGTCCGACATAGCGGATCATGGACGGCTTCGTGCGGTTCTTGAGCGTGGCGAAGGTGGTCTCAACCGCCGCCGGGCGCCTGGGCGGATGCCGCCTATGACACCCATACTCGCCGTGCCTGGCTTTGGGCCGAGGGCAAGAAGGTTCGCACCGCACGCCGCGCCACAAGCACCATCCCGAACTGCCGGAGCGGCTCAAGCGTCCCCTGAAAGCTGCCCTGTTCGGGATTTTGAAGGCCAGCAAAGTCCCCCCTGGCCCACGCCGGAAGGTACGCCTTCATTAGCCGCCAGCTACACCACGTCCACCAATACGCTCCTAACCACCCATGTAATCCCCGGTCGCTAGGGCGCTAAAAGGCTGCGGCGTACGCCTGATCCGATAGCCAAGCGCGCATTGTTGACGCGGGCTTTGAGAGTGGTTTCCTATTGTTCCAAGCTAAACAAAAGCCGACAGGATCACGCATTGAGACGTCAGAAAACCGGACGAGTCTTCCTTGACGCACCAGCGGTCTGACCAACGAATCCCATCCTAACGCCAGGCCTTGATTTGCTTCAGCCGCCGTAAGGAGAGCCGAATATTTGTTAAATCTGCTCCCGCGCAATCCTTGGTAGGGAACAGACGCGTTTTGAAGAAAATCATGCCATCGAGGCCAATGCGGATTATTCCAATCCACATGAAGTAGAGGAAGGATAGCCAAGTCTGCGGGCTTAGTAAAGCGGTGTTCGTCAGCGAAAGCAACACCACAAACAGGATAAATGAGGTCTTTGGATAGCGGATCGATGCTTTCGTTCGGCCATATTCCTGCTGCAGGTCTTACAAAGAGGTCTACTTCGGCACTACGAAAGTCGAGAACGTGATCCGAGATAAAATGGTTGACCGTAATATGTGGAAATCTGCTCCAGAAATCTTCCATTCTTGGCATAAGCCAGTGCGTTGCGAAAGCATCTGTACACCCGAAAGTGACAATTTCCTCATCCTTTTCAATCTTTAAGGCTTGAACCGCTTCAGAGCAACGCGAGAGACTAGCAGCTACCTCAGAGAACAAATCCTGCGCAGCCGCGGTCAGCTGCACTCCATTTTTATGCCGGATGAAAAGTTTGAGTCCGAGTTCAACCTCTAGCGCCTTTATCTGCCGACTGACGGCACCGGCAGTTACGTTCATTTCATCTGCAGCGCTTTTAAAGTTCGCATGCCGAGCCGTCGCCTCAAAAACGGCCAAAGTCGTCAATGGCGGCAGGTCATAGTACTTACGGACGATCTCTCTTCTCCTCTAAATTACGTGAAGCTCGAGCAACATGAGTTCAACACATACGTCATAAGAGAACGGCCTACGCTGTTGATCTTGACCCGCTCACAATAATTCGCAACAAGTTCGATTGCAAGGGAAACGCAAAGGTGCGGCCCAATCTCAGGGGCGTGAGAAAGCTCCTTTACCTGGCGGGGATCAGAACAAGAGTCAAATCATACGCGGCCTTTATCAACCAAAGGCACCTACTGATCATTTCAATTGCCATTCCGCCGTCGGCGCATTTTGCGTGCAGTGGCGGCTCGAAAGATAATCAGCAGTTGCAGTTCCAGCGGCATGCGCGACCAGAGGGCCGCACGATCTCCTGGCCATGTCGGATTTCGCGACGGAACTTCATGTGATGATACGGTGCGACCTGCGGATACCCACGCAGCTCTCCCCTCCGCTCGCTTTCAAAATCTAGCGCCACCGCGCCCGGCGTCTTTCACCTTATCGCCCACAGCATGCCAACCTGCATTTCATGCAATGTAGTCGTTGCTAGGGTTATTCTAACCGACGCTCGTAACCGGGTCGGCAAGCTCGAGTTGCGGGTTCCGCAGGGGGGCTACGCCGCCATCATGGCCAAGCGAATTATGGGCGACCGAGTCCCTGAAGCGACCCTGTTTAACCCGACAGCCACTCGCGGCAGATGACTCGGCAACTCGAGAAGCCATCACCTGGACGATTCTGGTATCGCTTGGAAAGCGGACGGCATGGCCCTCCCATGCCCCCACTTCCGCCTTCGGCCAAAGCATATCTCAATGAGCCGAAGCTAGCACTGTCAAAAACCTACTACAAAGCGGTTATTGCCTCTTTTGCTTAGGCTGCTTGGTCAAGCCAAACCTTGCCCAGGTCGATCTCGAACATCGGGTGCATCGCATAGCCTTTCACTTGTTTCGTCGAGTGATTAAACAAAGTTAGCCAATAAGGCTGTGTAATGATGCCTGAATCCTGTAGGAGGGATTCAAGATCATGCATCAGGTCCTTCCGCTTCTGTGGATCCGGCACTGTCAACGCTTTGTCCAGTTTCTTATCGAATTCCGGATTCGACCACCCAGTCTCATTCCAAACTGCTCCACTGCGGTAGGCAAGTGCCAGCACCTGCACCCCGAGCGGCCGCGCGTTCCAGTCCGTTGCCGAAAGTGGATATTTCATCCAGTTCTCCCAAAATGTGCTATCGGGAACGATCGTGCGTTTGACCTTGAATCCGGCTTCGTGCAGCTGCGCCGCCATCGCGTCCGCGCTGGCCTTGAGCCAATCTGCGTCGCTACTGAATAGCTCGTGTTCAAAGTCCATCTGACCGGCTTCCGCCATCAGGCGTTGGGCAGTTTCAATGTCTCGCTTCTTTTCCGGTAGTGGATAGTATTCAGGGTGTAACGGTCCGACGTGGCAGTCCACCGCGACAGTGCCGTAACCATTCTGAGCGGTTTGTAGAACGGTGTTGTTGTCGATGGCCAACTGCAATGCCTTTCGTACCCGCTGGTCATCATATGGCCTATTCGTTATCTGCGTGCGGCATATGATCGTTTCCGTTGTTTTGGCCTCACATCTGACCAAGCCGATTTTATCAAAGATGGCGACGTAATTTGCGAACGTCTGCTCGTTGGCATCGATTTCGCCCGATTCGAAAGCACTCTGAAGGGTGGAAGGGTCGCTGCCATAATCAATGAATTGCACTTCGTCGAGATGCGCTTCGCCGGCCCACCAGCCTCCTTTTGTTCTACGCTTTACGACCGCCTTTTGTCCGACGTCCCATGACACCAGTTCAAACGGCCCCGTTCCAACGGGGTGTTTAATAATGTCAGATCCGTACTTTTCGAAGTCACGATGTACAATCAATGCAGGATAGTCAGCAAACCCTGGAATGAGAGTGATGTCCGACCGTGATAGCTTGAGTTTAACCGTATGATCATCTATTTTCGTAATGGCGCCTTCGATGACTTTTCCTGTTTTGTCATCAATGAGTGCGGCCATGCGCGCGGACATCGAATTTCCAGGTACTTCCTTTTCGCACCAACGCAAAAGATTAAACATCACGTCATCGGCGTTGAAATCGTTACCGTTGTTCCATTTTACGCCTTTGCGAACGTGTAGTATGTATTCGCTGGCATCTTCATTGACCTCCCAGCTCTCGAGAAGTCGCGGTTCAAAAGTGTATTCGCTAGTGTACTTGACTAGCCCTTCGAGGAACTGCCGGCATATGTTGGAGATTTCCGAATAGTCACTTACCCGCGGATCTTTGGGGCCATAAATCGGCATTGCAATTCGGAGGATTCCGCCTTTCTTAGGCGTTTCATCAGCATACGCGGGTAGCGTCGCGCCGAGCATTGAGTACGCCATAGCTGTCGAAGCACCGAATATGGACGCAAGCGCCAGAAATTCGCGCCTGTCCATCCCGCCTTTCTTGGCCTCCTCGGCGAGACTGTCGAGGACCTTTGGCATCGGGCCGCAATGCTTAGTTGGACACTCCATTTTAACCTCCCATTTTTCGATCTACGAAGAAAGTGCTCTACCCAATGCAAACCGAATGTTCTGCTCAGCAGAGTTGCTGGGAGGCATCGGTCCGGCCAGGCACGTCCCTCATTTCTCTTGAATAAACCATGTGCGGGGGAGCTCGTAGATGAAAAAGACGACGCTTGATATAAACGCTTTTCATCTTTAAAGCGTCTGGGTTTACACCACGCGGTTCCCGGAAAACTGTCCAGTGGTGAGTTTCTTCCCGGCGGAGCCAGAGGCAATATTCCGCTCGAGGACGACAGTTGCAACTCGTCGCCCGCAGCCAGGACAGCCAATGGTGTAGGAGAGGCCATCATACACTTTCGCCTCGGCGGCAGAGTACCCTACCACTCGGTCACCTTTGCAATCGAGCCTTGAACGTCGGCCGGACCCTTTCTGTCGGCACCGGAGACGCTGCATTGCCATTGTAGGCTGCCGCGGCGTACTGCCTGGCCTCATCTTGGTATCGATTGACCAGGCTTCTCTGTATCCACCCCGTCCGTAGTGAAGCTGACCACTGGCTCCTGTCCAGCGAGTTGATCGTCGCTGAGCCAGCAAAGGCTGTGGTGGTTATCTCCGAGATCCCTTAGGGGCGGCAACTCTCTTTCGCAGCGGTTCTCGGGAACGAACTTCTTCCATCGACAGCGCGTCTGGAACGGACACCCGGCCGGCGGACTCATAGCTGAAGGGATGTCGCCCTCGAGCACGATGCGCTTTTTGACCGCCCTGGTGTCGGCGACCGGGATCGCGGACAAGAGCGCTTCTGTATAGGGGTGGTAAGGCGGCGAAAAGATCTGGTCCGTCGTGCCCTGTTCGACGATATGACCAAGATACATGACCACCACCCGGTCAGCTATGTAGCGCACCACGGACAGGTCGTGGCTGATGAACAGCATCGTGGTCTCGTTCTTGCGCTGGATGTCCATCAACAGTTCAATCACCGCCGCCTGCACCGAGACGTCGAGGGCCGAGGCCGGCTCATCGGCCACGACCAATTTAGCGCCGCCAGCAAAGGCCCGGGCTATGCCGATCCGCTGTTTCTGTCCGCCGGAGAGCTGGCGCGGCTTGCGGTTCTCGAAAGCTCGCGGAAGCTTGACCAGATCTAGCAACTCTAGCATTTTCTGCCGCCGCTCGGCCCGGGTGTTCCCAACGTTGAACTTCTCCAGCGTGCGGATGATCTGTGAGCCAACTGTGTGGCTTGGGTTCAGCGTATCAAATGGGTTCTGAAACACCATCTGGATGGAGGAAACCGTTTGCACATCGCGCGCCTCAACGCTTGTCGACTGGATTTCCTTCTTGCAAAACTTGACGGCGCCGGCGCTTGCGGTTTCCAGCCCTAGTAGCACCTTCGCCAGCGTGGACTTGCCGCAGCCTGACTCTCCGACGATAGCCACAGTCTCAGATTGCCTCGCCTGGAAAGTGATGTCCTCGATAGCCTTCACGGTGCGCGTTTGCCCGCCGCGGAAGATCGCGCGCGCCGCGACGTGGTAGTATTTTTTCAAGCTACTAACATTGAGCACCGACGCGCCGGGCACGATGCGCTCGTTGACCTTCTTGGCGCCGGGCGGCAGCGCCTCCCAGTCGATCTCATTGAAGCGCACACAGCGTGTGAAATGGCCTTCATGGCCTTCGACCGCGATCATCGGGATCTCGGCGGCGTTGCAGACGCCTTCGACGAAATGGTGGCAGCGCGGGCCGAAATTGCAGCCCCGCGGCCGCTCATGCGGCAGAGGAAGCTGGCCTGGAATGGCCACTATCGGCCGGGAATTTTTGTCTGCCCCGGGCAGAGGTATCGATCGAAAAAGGCCTTGTGTATAAGGGTGGCGCATCCGATCGAACACATCGGCGACCGTGCCCGTCTCCACCGCCTCGCCGGAATACATCACCGTGATGCGGTCGCAGGTCTCCAGGATCAGGCCGAGATTGTGTGACACGAAGATCATCGAGGTGCCAAAGCGCTTGCCGAGATCCCTTACCAGTTCAATGATGCCCGCCTCGACTGTCACGTCGAGGGCCGTTGTGGGCTCGTCCAGGAGGAGGAGGGCCGGTTTCGAGAGCAACGCCATCGCTATGACTATGCGCTGCTGCTGACCGCCGGAAAGCTGGTGAGGGTAGGAGCGCATTATGCGTTCCGGATCGGGCAGGCGGACCGCCTTCAGCATTTCGAGCGAGCGGCGATACGCCTCCTGCTTCGACACTTTCTCGTGAAGGACAGGCACTTCCATCAGTTGCTCCCCGACTTTCATGGCGGGGTTCAGGCTCGCCATGGGCTCCTGATAGACCATGGCTACCTTGTGGCCGCGGATCGCACGGAGCTCGACATCAGACATCTCGTCCATGTCCCTGCCTTGGAATTTGATGCGGCCACCGACAATCTTCCCGAGGCCGGGAAGGTCGCGCATGACACCGAGCGAAACAGTAGACTTGCCGCAGCCCGATTCGCCGACGATCCCCATGGACTCGCCGGGCATTACGGTGCAGGAAAAGTCCATCACGGCCGGAATCTCGCCGCTCTTGGTAAAGAAAGAGATCGACAGCTTTTCGATCTCGATGATGGGCTGGGCGCTTGCGACCGTCGTCAGTTTGACAGCTTCGTTCATGGGCGGCCTCTCAATCTTTGAGCGATTCTTCGCGAAGTGCGTCAGCTAGAAGGTTCAGCCCGAGCACAAAGGACATGAGCGCGATCGCCGGAGGCAGTGCCGGATGGATATAGGCGCGCAGGAGCCGGCTCGCATCCTTGATGGCGGTTCCCCAATCAGGGCTATCGGGCGGGACGCCTAGCCCGAAATAGCCCAGCGTTCCGAGCAGGATCGTGGTGTAGCCGACGCGCAAGCAGGCATCGACGATCAACGGGCCTCGAGCATTTGGCAGGATTTCCCAAATCATGATGTACCAGGCGCTCTCGCCCCGCGTCTGGGCGGCTGCGATGTAATCGCGCGTTTTGATGTCCATGACCAAGCCGCGCACGATACGAAACACGCTGGGCGAAGACCCGAGCACCACCCCTACAAAAATGTTGAGGTAGTCCGCCCTGACATGCAGGGTTCCTAGAGGATCGGCGTCAAATATCACGCCCCCGTAAATCCAGGCGCCGACCACCATGGTCAGACCGATAGACAGGTAATACCGATCGGGGCGGCCTTTGAACCGAGTATGGAACAGCGTTAAAAAGAATACGATCGGGATCAAAAAGATCACTGCCGCAAAGGATCTCGCGATCGATACTCCAATACCTGTCGCCTCGCTGAACCAGTTGTCGAAAGACAACTCACGAACATCCGGCGTGACCAGCAGGTAAAAGAGTAATATCACTGGGAACGCCAGCAGAAGATTGACGAAGAAGGATAAAACTGAATCGACGCGGCCGCCGTAGTATCCCGCGGGCAAGCCCAGACCGATGCCAGCAATCAGTGCAAACGCTGTGGCTCCGGGTGCGATCGACATCACAGTTCGGCTACCAAAGACCGTGCGGCTGAATACATCCCGCGCAAGCGAGTCAGCTCCAAAATAGTAAACTCCGCCGCCCCCAGGGACGATTGTTCCCGGCAGAGCCCCTTTCATGACAGCGACCTGGCTAATGGGGTCGAAAGGCGCGATCATAGGAGCGAACATGGCTGTAAATAGCCAGAAGAGACAGATAACGACGCCAGAGAAGCCGACGCCCGTTTTGAAAAGGCCGCCGTAGAGCCCAAGCTGTTTACGAAAGCCGATGCTGAAGGCAAGGCAGACGGCTATGGCGATCAAGACCGGCCAGAACCGCCCCATCACGGCAAGGACTATATTGAACCATCCCATGATCTCAAACTGCACAGACTCCTCCTACTGCACTCGAATGCGCGGGTTGAGATAAACGTAGCCGATATCGGAAATCAGCTGAGTCAGCAGCACGACTACCACCGAAACCAGCGAGCAGCCTAAAAGGAGATCGATGTCATTGTTGGCCGCCGCGTCGTTCAATATGAAGCCAAAGCCTTGGTAGCGAAACATCGTCTCCACCACTACAACGCCGGTGAGCAGCCATGGGAACTGAAGCATAATTATCGTAAAAGGAGTGATCAGTGCATTGCGCAGTGCGTGTTTAATCACCACTCTGGGAAAAGAGAGGCCCTTTAATCGTGCGGTGCGGATGTACTGCTGCGTCATCACTTCGACCATCGAGGCTCGCGTCATGCGGGCTATATAGCCTATGTCGGCGATGGCCATCGTCATCACCGGCAATGCGAAATTGTAGAAAGTGAGGCCTTGTCCGGTCGCCGAAGCGGCCGAGCCGTTCAACAATCCCAGCCAGGAAGCAAAGATGACTGTGAAAATGACGCCCGAAACGTATTCAGGAGTCGCTGTCGTCACAATCGAGAGGACTGAAAGAGTCCGATCCGTCGGAGTTCCCTCGCGCATGCCGGCAAGTATGCCCATCAGTAATGAAACTGGCACGATCGTCGCCAGTGCCCAAAACATCAGCTTACTTGTCGCCGCTAGCGCCGGCACAATTTTCGCGGAAACCGCGGTCCTGAATTCGGTCGAACAGCCGAAGTCGCCTTGTAGCACCCCCGAAAACTGGCGCGTCTCGGGTCCGCTGCAAAAGCCAAATTTGAGCATCGGCTTGCCCGTGTTTGAATCAAGGCTAGGATCTTTAGGCCAGACACCAACCCATTCGGCGTAGCGCTTGAAGAATGGCTCGCGATAACCATTCGCCTTAAGCCAGTTTTCTATGTCCACGGCGCTGGCGCGATTATTGGTCTGATTCAACGCAAGCTTCTTAAGGTTCGGTTCCAGGTTGACCATGTAAAAGACTATCAGCGTCAAACTGAACATGGTCAGCGCCATCACGCCCAGCCGCCGAAAGATGAAACTATGCATTCTGTCCTCATCATCTGATGTGCGGACCCGGCTCGGTTTGACCTCAACCGCCACCTCGAGCTGATTGTAACGGCAGGCCTAACTCGGTTTCCATCCATTTGTGCGCGACGACACACCAGCCTAAGCTTTCAATAAGGGATCGAGCAGCGCGACCGTAGACGGAAAAGATCGCATTTGATATAGACCTGCTTCATGTCCACGCTTCGCGGTCTCGTGCCCTCCACCCATTCGCTGTTTGTTTTCGAAGCAGCTGCTCGTACCTTGAGTTTCAAGAGGGCGGCGAGCGAGCTCAATGTCACGCAGCCGAGTGTCTCGCATTCGATCAAGATGTTTGAGAAGCATTGCGGTACCCCGCTCTTCGTGCGGGACAACCGCGGAGTGCAGCTGACGGAACCAGGAAGACAGCTTTACGACGAGGTGCGCGTCAGTTTTCGCCGGCTGGAGCAAAGGCTTGAGGCCATCTCCGGGCGAGGAACGCAGTACATCACCTTTGCCGCTTCAACATCTCTGGCGGCACATTGGCTGGCGCCTCAGCTCTATGACTTCCAGGAAGAAC
>NZ_JAMYNL010000057.1:0-11462 GCF_040319065.1 Mesorhizobium sp. M0968 | reverse complement strand
ACGGATAAGTTCGGCAATGATCCTGGGGTCTGAGGCGCACACCCCACGCCAGACGCGCTTGCCTTCACGTCG
The DNA here is from genome assembly GCF_040319065.1 of Mesorhizobium sp. M0968. Classification (NCBI taxonomy): domain Bacteria; kingdom Pseudomonadati; phylum Pseudomonadota; class Alphaproteobacteria; order Hyphomicrobiales; family Phyllobacteriaceae; genus Mesorhizobium; species Mesorhizobium sp. M0968. Next base: position 11,390 of record NZ_JAMYNL010000057.1, on the reverse strand, counting down.
GATCGACACCGCTATCTCTTTCATCGACACGTCGAGACCGATATATTCTTCCATGGCTGTTCTCCATCAGATGCTGGGCCCGGCGTCAGGTCGTGAGCCCGTATTTCATCTTATCGGGGAACAGCCACCTTCCAAGGATATGATTGTTCTCTGGGCGATGCGCTCCCGCGATTACCCCATGTGGACGCCTCCTGACGGCATCGCTGTGCCAAAGTGGCGTCGTCGATCATCACTAGAACTGAGGCGTCCATGTTGGAAGTACATAGTCGGAATGGATCTGGCGAAGAAAATGGGCGAGGGAGATTGCGAAGCTGGGGCACGATGTTCGGCTAATCGCTCGGGCTACGTCAAGCCCTCTGTGAAGCGGCAGAAGAACGATGCCGCTGACACCGAACCGATCTATGAGGCTGCGCAACCGCCGATCATGCGGTTCGTAGCTGTGAGGTCGGAGATCAGCAACCTAGCGCTATGCTGTTTCGCGTTCGCGACCTGATCGTTCGCCAGCGGACGGAAACCATCAATGCGATAGGGCCATCTTGCCGAGTTCGGGCTGGTGGCCGCGCAGGGACTTTTCCACTGGCCAAGCTTGTCGCGGCGATCATCCCTGAAGCCGCTCGCCAGATCCTGTTTCTGCTCGTCGAACAGTTCCGCTCCCTCTGGACGAAAAGGTGGCAATGTTCGACCGCGAGATTGGCCGGCGCGCCAGGGATGATGCGGAAGCCAGGCGATTGACGACCATCCCTGGCATAGGACCAATTACCGCTGGTGCCGTTGCCGCGTTGGCTCCTTCGGCTGGGATGTTCAGGAGAGGCCGGAACTTCGCGGCCTGCATTGAACACCTGGCGGGCAGCCTCGTAGGCACTTCACGCCTCGCAGGCCGCGATCGGCCAGAGACCGCAGGAAGTCGGTCCAGAACGTCTCGGCCTCAGACGGGCCGGTGGCCACGCCCAGCACCTCGCGCTTGCCTCCTCGTGCACCGCCACGGCGATCATCATAGCACGGCTGGTCTTCCTGCCACTCCCGCGTGCCTTCACGTAGGTCGCATAGACCCAGAGGTAGAGCCAGGCGCCCTCCAGCGGCCGCGTGAAGAAGGCGTTCACCCGTTCGACGTTGGTTCGTCCGGCGCCGAGCCGGCTCACCTGGCTCTCCGACATTGGTCACCAGAGCCTTCTCGGCCGTTCGACGTGGCTCGAGAAAGCTCGGGAAGTAGCGTCCGTTGGGCAGCTTCGGGATCTCCAACGCAATCCGGCCGGCGCTGGTGTCCCAGTCACGGTCGCCATATCCGTTCCGCTGCACCGCCCGTGCGCACTTCTACCTCCATCTCCAAAGAGGCGATCGGCAGCAAAGGCCAGCATGTCCCGCACGAAGTCGCTTTCGGCCAGCTTCTCAATCAGCTCGACCAGCGCCATTCTCTCGTCGGTCATCGTCTCCGTTTCACGTCCAGGTGTTGCAACCCGAACCTCTCGAAGCAATGACCGCCAGCGCTACAGGCGGCCGCGTTACTCTACGCGGACGGCTCCGCGGCCTCCTACACCATCAACACGGACGCAGCCGCAGATTACAGTCAAGCGGTCAATCCGTAAATGTGTTCACCGCAACTGCGCTCCTCACCGCCTAAAATGCGATCTGAATCGGCTGAAGAAGGCAAAGATCGCGAGCGACTTCCGGTCGTCCTGCGGCGTTGCGGGAAGCCAGCCTGTTGAGGCGTGCCGGCATGCTCTCGAAGAAGCCATCCGAGATGAGAATGAAGCCAGAGAATCGGCAGCCAATCGCGCTATAACTATTATGTTATAGCGGATTGTCACTTACCCTCAGTAGTAGCCGCGAGTTTCGGCATGCATACTAATGCTTCTCGACAACGTGGTGAGAGCGCGGCCATGAGTGTAAGAATAGGCGTGGACATCGGTGGGACCTTCACCGATTTCTGCGTATATGACGAAAAAACGCGAGCTTTGCGGACCCTCAAGGTACCGTCCACTCCTGACACGCCCGGCGCCGAGGTGCTGGCCGGCATGCGTCTTTTGCAGGAGAGGGACGGCATAGCTCCAGAGGATGTTGTACGATTCGTGCATGGCACGACTGTTGGAATCAATACTGTTATCCAGCGCAAGGGCATGACGCTGGCGCTGTTCGTTACGGAAGGCTTCGCCGACGTACTGGAGCTGGCGCGCTTACGTATGCCGGAAGCCTACAGCATGTACTCCATGCGTCCGACTCCCCTCATCCCACGGCACCGCGTCTTTCAGATCAAAGAGCGCATGCTAAGTAATGCAAGCGTTGCCGTCCCCATCGACCGCGCCAATGTACTGGAGGTGCTGGCCGACGCAAAGGCAAGCGGTGCGGAGGGCATCGTCGTCTCCTTCCTGCACGCCTACCGGAATCCTGTCAATGAGCAGCTTGTCCGCGACATTGTCGCGGAAGTTGATCCTGATCTCCCGGTCTATTGTTCGAGCCTGGTGTGGCCGGTGATCCGAGAGTACGAGCGGACAGTAACCACGATCCTCGCAGGCTATGTGCAGGAGCGGGTGGCCCTTTACCTTGGTTCACTACAACGAGCCCTGCGTGACCATGGCACGCGCTGCGAGCCAATGATCACGAAGTCCAACGGCGGAATCATGTCGGCCGAAAACGGCAAGCGCGATTCCGTGCACCTGTTGCTGTCCGGCACGGCCTCCGGAGTAATCGGAGCCTCCTTTATCGCGGATTCGGCCGGCATTCGGAACCTGCTGACATTGGACATCGGAGGCACCAGCGCCGATGTGGCGTTGATCATCGATGGTAAACCGCAACGTGGCACCGGCGAACTGATCGGGGAGTTCCCCCTTTACGTGCCTACGATTTCGGTAAGTTCCATTGGGGAAGGAGGAGGCTCGATCGCCTGGCTCGACGAGCAAGGTGGCCTCAAGGTCGGGCCGGAGAGCGCCGGTGCCAGCCCCGGTCCGGCCTGTTACGGCAAGGGAGGCATGCGGCCGACCATCACCGACGCCTTCGCGGTGTGTGGTCTCCTGGGTGGCGCCCCGCTCGGATACAACAGCATTACGATAGATAAGGATAAGGCCGCGGCGGCTATTGCGACGATCACGCCTCAAGGCGTTTCCCTGGAGACTCGTGCTCAGGCGATTATTGATGTAGCCGTTTCGGGGATGTATCTCGGCATCAGCAAGATGATCGCCAGATCGGGCATCGACATCCGAGACTTCACATTGATGACCTTCGGTGGCGCCGGGCCTATGCTTGGCTGCTTTCTTGCGCGCGAACTGGGGATGCGCCGCGTGCTAGTGCCCGCAACGCCGGGCGTCATCAGCGCGTTGGGTGGTCTGGTCGCCGATGTGAAGAATGATTTTCTTGAAGCGCTCTATGCCCCGATGACGGGGGACATTGCCGACAGGTTGCGCATAGCCGCCGAAAGCCTGCGCAGTCGCGCGAAGCGCTGGCTGCTGGACGAGGAGCATTATGAGGGTGAGCCTCTGATCCACTTCTCAGCGGACATGCACTACCGCGGCCAGTCATACGAGATCGAGGTGCCGATCGATAACGAATGGCTGATGGAAGGCGACACTGACGCCATCGTCGCCGCCTTCCATAAACACCATCAACTTGTCTACGACATTCATGACCCGGAGGGCGATGTCCGCATCGTTAATTTGCGAGCGCTCATTTCCGGGGAAGTTCCCAAACCGCAACTCGGGGCCGTTGTTCTCGCCAAGGCAGCACCTGCTCCGGACTCTGTGCTCTCCGTTTACCTCGATGGTGCCATGCAGAGCGTGCCTTGCTACCGTCGATCGCGCCTGGCCGCCGGCCACAGACTTTCCGGTCCCGCTATCATCATACAGGACGACACAACGACCTGCATTCCGGTGGAATTTGAAGCGACAGTTGATGCCTATGGCAACATGCTCTTGGATTGGACGAATGGGAGCGGCGAATGATTGATAAAGTTACATTGCAGGTTCTCGCCAACCATTGCCGCGCTGCCGCGGAGAGCATGGCCTACACTCTTAACCGCACAGCTTTCTCGACCTTCGTCAAGGAAACGGAAGACTTCACGGTGGGCATCGCCAATCGGGCCGGGCTTACGGTTTCAGTGCCGCAAGACCTGGGTGCGACTTGGTTCATAGGCCTGGATTATCGCAATGTCATCGATGCGATCGCCGATTATGAGGAAGGGGATATTTGTGTCACGAACGACCCATATAGCGGCTATGTTTGCACGCACGCGCCAGATCTACATATGTGGAAGCCTATTTTCCACCAAGGCGAGCTTGTCTGCTTCGCCGTAGGCCATGTGCACAACACGGATGTAGGGGGAGCCGTCCCGGGCAGCCTGTCACGATCACTGCAGGAAGTGCACCAGGAAGGCATTCGCATCCCGCCAACCAAGCTTTATCGGAGGGGCGTTTTAAACGAAGATGTTAAGAACATACTGCTAACGAATGTGCGGGCGCCAAAGCAAAACTGGGGCGATATAATGGCTCTAGTTGGTAGCCTGAATACGGGGGAGCGAAAAATACGCAACATCATATGCAAGTTTGGTGTACTCACCTACTGTGAAGGGCTCGAATCGCTGCTTGACCATGCGGAGGCGCAGGCCCGTACGTTGATCCGCAGCATGCCCGATGGCGAGTATCATTTTTCGGATTACATTGACGAAGACGGGGACGATGGAAATCCGATCCGCATAGCTATGACGTTGCGCATTGACGGCGATAACGCCGTGATGGACTTTACCGGTACAGACCCGCAGCTTCTTTCGTCCCACAATGTGCCGACGGGCGGCCACCCTCGGCACACGCTGTTGCTGGTTGCGGTCTATTTCGTGCTTTATACACTGAACAATAATCTCCAGCTCAATGCCGGCCTGACGCGGCCTTTCACCTGCATCCTCCCGGAAGGGACTCTTCTGAACCCGGTGTTTCCAGCTGCGGTTGGCATGCGCAGCCTATCCTGTAACCGGTTGCGCACCGTGATTTTTGGCGCCTTCCATGCGGTGTTGCCGGACAAAATACCGGCCTCGCCGTCGGGTACCACCTCTATCCTCAATGTCATGACGACCAACAATACTACAGGCGAAAGGGTCATGGCTGCCGTTAACCCTGTGATGGGCGGATCGGGAGCGTTGCCATACAAAGATGGTTCGAATGGATCGGGCGGCGACACCACTTATCTCAAGAACTCGCCCATCGAGATCACGGAATCGGAGGTGCCGATCCAAGTGTTGCGCTATGGCCTCCAGCCCAACAGCGGGGCGCCCGGCTATTATAGGGGAGGGTTGGCGCAGATCATCGAGTTTCGCACCACGGCGCCTAACAGCAAGGTGACGGCGCGTGGACGTGATCGGTCGAGGTTCCGCTCCTGGGGCGCCTTGGGCGGCAGCGCCGGCATGCTTTCGACGTTCACCCTCAATCCGGGAACGGACCGGGAGGTTCAGCTTGGCAACCGTGACGTGGTGCCTATGGGCCCGGGAGATGTGATCCGGATCGTTTCCTCAAGCGGAGGCGGGCGTGGCAACCCCTTCCAACGACCGCTGGACATGGTTCTCGCTGATCTTCGCAATGGCTACGTTACTCAAAAGGCGGCCCTGCGCGACTATGGCGTTGTATTTCGCAACGGTGTGATCGACGAGACGGACACCGAACGGGAGCGCGCCTCCCGTAAAGTGGAAGAGAGCGTCAGGCAGTTCGACTTCGGTCCCGAGCGCGCTGAATATGAGAGTGTTTGGACCCGCTCGGTCTACGATGATCTGACTCGTGTGCTGAGCGACGTGCCCGTGCAGTGGCGATATTTCCTTAAAACGGAGATTTTTGCCCGAGTGCGGAATCGCAACCCGGGAGAAGCAGGGCCGCCCGACATCATTGCTCTCTATCGGCAAATAGCTGAACGCTACCCGGCACTGAAGATCATGACTCCGACGCAAGCCTGAGGGCGCATGCCCGTATGCGGCGATGAGGGCATCGCTTGTGTAATGATCAAAGGGATAGGCAGCACGAAAACACCTCTTCATGGACGAATGCAGATATGGATCACGAGTGCGCACAAAGCAATTGCCAAAAGTCCGGAACCGCGTCGACGCTGGCATCCTGGATAACACACCTGCGTTATGCGGATATTCCCGTTGAGGTCTTGCGCCATTCGAAAGCCTGCTTGTTGGATAGTGTGGCATGCATAATCGCCGGAATGAACAGTCACCCATCCACCGTGATCCGGGATGTTCTCAGGCGAGGACAAGGGTCGAGCGATGCGGTATCCGTTCCGGGTACAGATTTGCGGATGGGTGTGCTTGGTGCCAGCTATCTCGGCGCCCAAGCTGCAAATCTATTGGATTTCGATGATTCTAGCCGAGCCGGCGCTCCAGGACATCCGGGTGCGACCGTCGTGCCGCCCGCTTTAGCTCTGGCGGAAGAACGCGGGGTATTCGGCACGGATCTGCTTAGGGCGATCGTTATCGGATACGAAGTATCCTTGCGTATCGGCCGGGCTGTACAGGCTTCGCCGGAACGGAAGCGCGCGGTGTTGGGCTTCTCAGCCTGGCAAACGTTCGGCACCGTGGCCGCGGCGGCAAGCCTTATGGGGCTGACACAGGCGCGTATTGTCAACGCGTTTGGACTGGCAGGCGCGCAGGCGCCGCTTCCCAGCATCCGAAAGTTTGTGGACGGCGATCCCCCCTTTTCTTGGATCAAAAATTGCTACGGCATAGCAAGTGAGGTCGGCATGTTGTCAGCTATGCTAGCCGAGCGAGATTTTTTAGGAAACCAGGAAATATTTGATGGCGATACCGGCTTCTGGGTGATGTCCGGTTCTGACCGTTACCGGCCTGAGCTCGCAGTGGAAGGACTGGGCAACCGATGGATGATCCTGAACGTTGGGTTTAAGCCATATGCCTGTTGCCGCTGGACTCATACTCTGTTGGATTGTTTGCGCTTGCTAGCTGCCCCGTTAAGGGCGGAGACCATTGTGAACGTCGATGTGCACGGCTTCCGCGAATTGACGCAAGGGTTAAAAATTCCGCTTCCTAAATCGGTCATCGATGCTCAGTTCAACGCTCGCTATCTTGCGGCACTCGAACTCACGGGCCGGTCGCCAGAATACGGCATATCAGAAGCGGATCTGATCGAGCCTGCAGTGATAGATCTTGCTTCAAGGATACACCTTTACCACGACGCGGCCGCTGATAAGGCTTACTTTGAGGAAGGCGCTCTCCCGGTACGCGTGCTCATAACCTGCGAGAGCGGCTTAGTCTTGTCGGCGAACGCGGAATGGCCTTCAGGCAGTTCTGAGGCCGGAGGCTTTCCGGACGAGGCGCTCAATCGGAAATTCCTCGCCACAGTGTCTACGATCTTAGGAGGGGACAAAGCTATACGGGCGCTCGATATGATTCGTGATTTGGAAAACTGGTCTGCTGGCGATTTGCTCAGAAATTTGGTGACGAGCTAATAGCCAGTTAGGCCGATGGTTCACTTTCAGTTGGCTGGTCCGGAGGGGTCGTCGACAGCTTCGTACTTCGACTTGCTGCATTAAGGTGTAGCGAAAGTCGCACTTGAACTGCATAGATAGGCATAAACTGGCTATCGTAACAGAATGGAATCGCCTGAACTGCCAGGCAGTGCGCTGGGAATAAGGCATTCACCTCGTTTTAACCTTGGCTAACCTGAGAGCGACGATTTGTACGCAACCGAAGAACTTGCTTGCTTTGTCGTTAGCCACCCCAAGGGGAGATTGAGGAGTCTGACACGAGAAGCTGCGTCGCTCCTAACCGCAGACCTAATAGCGGCGGCGGCAGCAGGTTCCCGCTCAACTCTTGCCACGGCAGCACGCTCTGCCGCTACAGAGCTTTATGGAAAAGGTGAGGTGAGTATTTGGTTTACAGATATCAGCCTATCTATTGCTGGTGCCGCAAAAGCAAATGCTGCAGCAGCAAGCGCACTAGACATAGACGATGGTCACCGTGGAGCGGCAGGCCATCCCGGTGCCGGAATTATCCCCACTGCGTTGGCTATCGGTCAAGCACATCGGGCGAGTGATGTCGACATCTTGGAAGCAATCGTCCTCGGTTACGATGTGGCGTTGCGGGTGGCAGCTTCGCGGCCTGCCGGCAGTGTTGCCTCCTACAGTAGTGGTCGCTGGGTGGGTTTTGGCGTTGCCGCCGCTGCCGGCAGACTTTTGGCATTGAATGCGGTCGAGCTGGCCAACGCTTTGTCGATTGCCGCGGCAGAAGGACCAATTGGCTTTCCGACAGGAACCTCAAAATTTCAGGGTACCACGGTCAAGGAGGGTATTCCTCCTGCCGTCATCGCCGGCCTAACAGCCGCATTCCGCGCGAAAGCGGGTGCCACTGGGCCACTCGATATTCTGGATAACACCGAACGATATACCCGTGAGCTTCTCACGGGGAAGCTGGGTCAGTCGTGGCATATCGAGCAATGCTACTTAAAGCCTTACGCGTGTTGTCGATATATGCATGCAGCGATCGATGCGATTCTCGCTTTGCGATCGTACGATAGACCCATCCGAAGTTTGAAAATCCAAACGTTTCCACAAGCCTTGAAACTTTCAAATGCACGAGTTCCTTCAACGCTTGAGGCTGGTCAATACAGCTTCTTCTTTAGCTGTGCACTTGCTGCCACATACGGCGCTGCTTCATTGCAGCCCGTCAATCCGGCTCGGCTCAGGGATCCAAAAGTGCTGGATCTAGCCGAGAAGATCGAGCTGACGACACACGAAGATTTTGCGCAGTCTTTTCCAGCAACTACGCCTTGCCGAGTCATCCTGGACGAAGGCAATGGGCCTAAGAGCCTTACGATCGTACATCCGCTCGGCGACCTCAAAAATCCGATGTCCCGAGAAAAGGTCAGGGAAAAATTCCTGCGCCTAACTGCCTCGACAGTCGAGCGCGGCTGGCAGGATACGATCCTCGATGCGCTCGACGGACTGCTCACTCGAGGGTTCAAGCCGCTTTTCGCTGCGCTGCCGAAACAACGTGTTTGAGGCAGACAGCGGTCGCTAAGCATTTCAACTGCAAATTATTGGTCCGAGCAGCCGGAGAGTGAAAATCATGTCCCTACCCAAGAGAGCCGATGTCGTCATTGTTGGCGCTGGCATCATCGGAACCGCGACTGCCCTTTTCCTTGCCAAGCGCGGACTCTCAGTCGTTGTCTGCGAAAAAGGCCATGTCGCCTGCGAACAATCCAGCCGCAATTGGGGATGGGTTCGAAGGATGGGGCGTGATCCGTCCGAAATCCCACTTTCCCTTGCCAGTGCTGAGCTATGGGCGCGCATGAATGCGCTTACCGGCGTGGAAACGGGTTTCCGCGAAACCGGCATTTACTATTTGTGCCAAGGAGCGAAAGAAATCGATAAGTACAACGAGTGGCTGCGATACGCTAAGGAATACAATATAGATTCGTCCGTAATAGAAGGACGTACTCTCCGACAGCATTTTCCGGCACTCAGAGGTAACTGGGAAGGCGCCCTTTTTACAAAGAGCGACGGACGCGCCGAGCCGTCACTGGCAACGCAAGCGATGGCGTCATCATTGCGGACGAGCGGCGGTCAAATAATCGAAAGGTGCGCCGTGCGATCCATAGAGACCAAGGCTGGCACAGTTCATTCGGCTGTCACCGAGCATGGTGAGATCCTCTGCGAGAACTTGGTGTTGGCGACTGGTGCCTGGACTCGGTTGTTCTGCGGGAATCTCGGCATCAATTTCCCGCAACTGAAAATCATCGGTTCCGTTATGAGCACGTATCCACTCGAGGGGCCCAACTGCGGAGTAGCAGGAAACGATTTTGCTTTTCGTAAGCGTCTCGACGGTGGCTACACGGTAGCAAGAAGGAACGCGAATATAGCTCATATCGTTCCGGACAGTTTCCGTCTGTTCTCCCAATTCGCCCCCCGGTTGCGGTCAGAAGCAAACGAGGTGCGGCTTCGTTTGACTCGGCAGTTCTTCGCAGAAATGCGAATGCCGAGGAAGTGGCGACCTGACCAGGTCAGCCCTTTTGAAACAATGCGAGTTCTCAACCCGAAGCCGTCGGAGAAAACCCTCGCCGAGGGCCTGCGCAGACTAAGCAGCGTCTTTCCCGAGTTTACAGGTGCCAAAGTTAAGGCAAGCTGGGGATGTGCCATTGATGTAACGCCAGACGCGGTGCCTGTAATCGACACCGTAGACGAAATCCCAGGCCTGATTGTCGCTAGCGGCTTTTCGGGCCATGGCTTTGGTATCGGTCCCGGAGCAGGACATTTGGTAGCGGATATGATCACGGGCGAAACTCCTATTGTCTCGCCGGACCCGTTCAAATTTTCCCGGTTTCGTAAATGATGTTGGTCAGTCGAGTATGGCCTTTCGTGGATGAAGCGTCTATTTGAAGGCACGCAGACATTGCGCTTTCCGACATCAGCCGAACTGTGAGCGCGCCAGCGCAGGCTTCAATTGCGCCAAGCCTCTGCGGCTAATATCAAGAGGGGCCGATTAATTAGGCGCTTCTGCTCGGTGATCGTCACGCCTCGCGATCCAGACTTCACATCCATTCTGTTGGGGAACGGCACGCAACCAAGTTCTTCTGATCCCAGGCTCAAGCACCTCCATGGGATAGAGCACCGCTTCGATGTGACCCTGCCGCTAGCCAAGCTCCGACCGAATCGACGAGGGTACTGCCAATTGCCATCCCGTGCATGCTTTGAAAAGTTCCATCTGAGAGCGGCCACATCCATGCCGCCCCGGCCGCGCGATCGTCGGTCCGACAATGCCCGCGCACCAAAATGAGCACCTTGATGGCGTGCCCTATCGCTCCGTGGCGCCGTGGAGGCAGCCAGCTGGCCACCTACTCACATAAATTGACCCTATACCGACCCATCTTTTTTCCCCCTTACCGGGTCCGAAATGTTGGCCTAAATCCTTTTCACAAACCTGCGTATGCCTGCCATTCCTCCGTTTCTACCGAACCGCAAGGTGGATCCGACATTATGGAACAGGCTTTCACAAGGGAACAGGCTTTGACCCCAGACGATAGTATTGCCCGGGATCGAGGAAGGCACCAACATCCTTCTGGAGCGCGGCTGGGCGCCCTACAAGGTACTGACCGAGGCGCTTGTCGAAGGCATGCGCATCGTCGGCGAGGATTTTCGCGACGGCATATTGTTCGTTCCCGAAGTGCTGCTTTCGGCCAATGCGATGAAGGCCGGCATGTTCATCCTGCGCCCGCTGCTGGTCGCCACCGGCGCGCCCAAGCAGGGCAAGATGGTGATCGGCACGGTCAAGGGCGACATCCACGACATCGGCAAGAACCTGGTCGGCATGATGATGGAGGGCGCGGGCTTCGAGATCATTGACCTTGGGATCAACAACCCAGTCGAAAAGTACATGGCGGCCTTGGAGGAGCATCAGCCCGACATCATTG
>NZ_JAMYNL010000056.1:0-12873 GCF_040319065.1 Mesorhizobium sp. M0968 | reverse complement strand
GCCGGCGACGGCCATAGAAACCGGCCCTTCTCGAGCCGTTTTGCATACAGCGACATGCCGAGCCCATCATGCCAGATAATCTTGATCAGATTGCCGCTGCGGCCGCGGAAGACATAAAGATCGCCGGCATGCGGATCCCGGCCCAGCGTCTCCTGAACCTGCAGAGCGAGGCCTTGCATCCCGCGACGCATATCGGTCCGGCCGACCGCCAACCAGATCCGCACCTGGCTCGGAACCGGGATCATGAAACGCCCAGCGCCTTCACCATCGCTGCCGCCAGTGTTGGCGGCGTGGTCAGCGGAATCCGCAGCCGCACCTTGCCGGCGACCTCCAGCTCGATCACCGCTGGGGATGCCGCCGGCCGCGAAACGGCGACAGGCTCATCGGGAGCCACGACAACTTCGGCAAAGCCCGTCTCGCGGGCTCTCACCGTGCGGCGCCACTTATAGATCAGGCTGGTCGCGACATCGTACTGACGCGCTACCGCCGCCACTGTGGCCCCGGGCGCGAATGCCGCGGCCAATATCCGGCACTGATCCTCTTCACGCCAACGACGACGACGCTCCGGCCCGGTCAATAACGTCACATGGCTCATGCTGTGCTGCTAACTGCGCTCGTAAGGGCGACCTTAAGAGCGCAGCCTCGCTACCGTGCCGTCCTCTCGCAAGGCGGCCTTCGCCGGAGGGTATCCAGACGGTTACCCAAAGAGTTGTTGCACCCCCAAAGTCGGCCTGCCCCAGTGCGAAGGCGAGATAGTAGAACGATCCAAGGCCGCGTATTCCAAAAAAAGCAATGAAGGCCTTTTCGCGTGATGGCGCCGGAAATCCGATCAGTCCGACCCATGCCGCGATCGGTCGCACAATGAATAACACCAGCGCGGTAGTGGCGATCACCTGCCCGCTCAAGGCGTTAAAAATCGACCCTTCAGCGATCGCTGCCCCAAAGCAGACCAGCAGGACCATCATCAGCAATCGCTCAATCTGCTCCGCGAAGTCGTGCAAGCTTTCATGATACTCATGCTGCCGTTCGATGGATCGCAGCGCGACTGCTGCGACAAACACTGCAAGGAAGCCGTAGCCGTGAAGGACTTCGGTCGAGCCGTATGCGAGGCAGGTGATACCGAGCGCAACAAAACCGTCTTTCGTCTCTGACAAGCCCGACCGTTTCGGCAGACGAAACGTGGTAGCCCATGACTTTTCCGCCCAGCCAGCCAATGACAAGGCCGGCTGCAATCTTCCAAAGGACATCCACGAGGACCCAATGTGTGAAGAACGGCTCGCCGGACGCTCTGAACAGCGCAATTGCGATGGCGAGATAGACGAACGGAAACGCCGCTCCATCATTGAGGCCGGCCTCTGAGGTAAGGGCAAAACGCACCTCGTCCTCCTTGCCGGATTGAGGTGGGCCAACCTGTATGTCGCTTGCCAGAACAGGATCTGTTGGCGCGAGAGCGGCGCCAAGCAGGAGTGCGGCGGCAAGACCGAGCCCCAGAATTGACCAGCCGATGAACGCAATTCCTGCGATCGTCAGTGGCATGGCGACGCCAATAAGGCGCCAGGAGGACTCCCAACCGCGCCAGCTCACTGGCCGGTCCAGCTTCAGGCCAGCCCCCATAAGGGCGATGATGACCACCAACTCGGTGAGACGCTCTGTCAGGACCCGGTTTTCAAGTGGGTTCACTCCAATGAGCGGAGAGAAAGGTGACCAAACCAAGAGAACCCCGACCGCGATGCAAACCATTGGCAGCGAAAGCGGAAGCTTCCTGAGGAGCATGGGCAACCAGGCCGTAAGGAGCACGATTGCTCCAAAGACCGCCAACACAAGGGCATAGGACTGCATGCCGGCCTAGACCGTTGAATCCGTGTTCGAGGCGCGAAGCTGCTTCCAACCCGAACACAAGCAGGCACTCCTACTCACCCAACCTTCGCCCGCCATGTGCTCCCTCCACCGTCGCTCGACCGAGGGTCAGCCTACACGGACATGCGTAGAGAATCCCAGGCAAACGTTTAAAGATGATCTTGGATAGGCGGTGTCGCTTAGAAAGGCTCTCCTAATCTGGCCATGGATTTGTACGACCATTTCCGCGCGCCGAGGCGACAGCAATCGTTCAGCTTGCTGCCGCCGACCGTTTGAAAGCGATGGTCACCTTCGTTCCTTTGTTGGCGCTGGACTCTACGGCTAGCTGGGCCTTGGCGTTCTCGGTCAGCGATCGCGCGATCAGCGCTCCGAGCTTGCCTGGCTTGGGCCACATCTCGCCGTCCGGCAGCCCGATTCCGTCGTCCGCCACTATAACCCGGCAGCCGTCGCCATCGACGATGCTGTGCAGCGTTATCGTGCCGCCATCGCGGCCCCGGAACGCATGCTTAAGGGAATTGGTCAGCAATTCGTTTACGACCAGTCCCGCCGGCATGGCGACGTTTATTGACACCGGATATGTATCCACCTTCATATCCAGCCGGATCCCCTCGACCGCATGCGAGCTCATGACCGCGGACGCGATCTGGCTGAGATACACACCAAGGTCGACCTCCTCCTTCGGCTCGTCGGCGGTTAGCGTCTGGTAGAGGATCGCCAATGCGTCGACGCGACCGGCGAGCCGCTCAAACCGTCTCCGGTCGGCCTCGGTCGCGTTGCGGCTTTCCAGCCGGATCAGCGCGGTGATCATCTGCAGGTTGTTCTTCACCCTGTGCTGCAGTTCGCGAAGCAGTGTGTCTTTCTCGCTGACACGCTCCTCGGCCGAGCGCTGATCTCCCACCTCGCCGTGAGCCGATACGTCGACCAGGGCCACCAGTCGGAAACAGACCTTGCCGTTGTCGTCCTCTATCTCGTTGGAATAAACGTCAACGATCGCGGGTTTATCCTCGCTGCGCTCCAGCCTGAAGGTGCCGACCAAATCGGATTCCTCGACCACCACCTCGGCTAGCGGCCTGTCCTTTTGCTGATGGAGGCCTGTGCCTAAAAGGGCCGCCCAGTTTTCTCGGGTGAGCCTTGCGGACGTCAGGCCTGACAGTTTCTCGAATTCCGGATTGGCGTAGACCACGCGCTCTTCAGCGGCAAGGTCCGAAACGGCAATGGCAATCGGCACCTGGTCAAGGAATTTCTTGAACTGTTCACTTTCCAGTGCGGTTGCAAGGTCAGGTGTATCAAGCAACTGCTCGACGGCCTCAGCCTTTTCCGAATCCGATGTCATTTGCGCGCCTTTTCTGCGCGGATCATATCAACAATGCGGCGCGCCTGCCATCGCCGAAACTTGAGTTGCATCTCACGTTTCGCATCAGACGCAGTTCCGGGTGGCCGCATGTGCGGGGCCATCGCGTACAGCAATTCAGACTCGAGGTGCCTGGCCGCGGCCAGACTTAAGACTCCGCTTTGGGGACGAAAAGTTTCGCGCCCAGCACAAAAGATCTCGTGGGAAGGGAGATGGCCGGCACCCATCGGGGCGTTGGGAGGGCTTGGAATAGGTGCCGGCAGGGGAACAGCCTGAGAACAGATTGCTACGCTTTTTGCAACTCAACGCTACGGTACCGGGCGGGACGACGTGGCACAAACGGCGCTTCCGAGCGTTCGCACCGTTGACGGATAAGGCTTTGCAGGGATGCTGCGGGACGGCTCGGGATCACTGCAAGCGAATTTCAAGACTGGTGCCTTATACCGCTCGGCCTCCCAGAGCGCCGGCTCCCGTCCCAGGTCTATTCTTCTGCAGGGTCGGTCGTTCGCAAGCTCACGCTCTGAACCCAGCGGGCACGATCCTTTTTGCGCTCGTGTACCGCCAATAACAGTGATCGTCCGTTGCTCAGCAGGGCGAGTGCGTCGCTCGTAAAGCGTGGGGAAACGCGAAGCCACGTCGTCCAGCGCCGCGCGCCGCGGATCTTGTCGATGAGCCCCATTCCCCGGGGTGGCTTGTAAATCGGGATATGCCTACCGCGGTATTGCCGATATTTGGGCGAGCCGTGCTCGTCGCGCTCTTGCACATCTCTGAGTGTCGCACATATGTCGCCTGAGCCCAAGTTGTCGCCATAGATTGTGACCTCATAGGTGTCGCCCGCCCGTTCCTCCGGGTAGGTGGATTTTCCCGCGACCGTCAGTCGCGTGGTGAACCGATAGAGCGGATTGTCATCATCTGAGTCCCAAGCGGATTGCGGCGTGTAGACGTTGTACTTGATGGCAGCTTCGTCACTCGCATCGCATCGCTGACGTTTGGACGAACTGCCGACCCGACAAGGTGAGTGCCAAACACCTTGTTTACGAGCTGATCTTACAAGCCCGTCGCGGCCAAATCATCTCCGTCAAAGAGACTATCGCAGACGTGCGCCGAGAGGGGCCACATCTGGTGGAATGTGACTGCGAGCTGGTGGAGCTTATTGTCGAGATTGCCCCAGCCTTTGGCCTGTTTGTCGCGTTCGACCTTCGCGAATAGCCGCATGGCTCTCCACTGGTTGCCCCCGCCCAGTCTACGTCAGAACCAATACTCCCGACCGGAAGCTAGCCGCAAAGCAAGTCCTTCTCTACATTCCACCCATGGCAATCCTTTGGTTCTCACCTCCGGTGTACGTGAAGACGGAGCATGACGGCTTCCGCTACGGGGTCCACCACGTTGAGGCTGCGGCCGAGGAACTCGTCTTGTGGACCAAGCGTGGCCCTAAGTGGCAAAAGGCGGAGCGCGCCTGTATGAGTGCCATCAGCGGCAAGGTGTCTCCACAGCGGGCCCGTGACGCGTTCGAGGAGGCTGCCAAGGAGGAGGGCATGTCTTTCCTGAATAGGAGTTCTCATGGCTCGCCGTTGGTTCAACCCTCGGTCCCCGTCGAGACCGAGCGCCCAGGGGAAATCCGCAACGTCAACAACGCCGAGACAGCCGGCGAGGAGCTGATGAAGTGGACCAAACGTGGCCCTTGCTGGGACCTCGCAGTGCGCGTTTGCCACGCCGTGATATTCGACGAGATGGAGCCTGAGGAGGCTCGTAAGGCATTCCTGGCTGCTGCCGAGGAGGAGGGGACGTTACTCCCCCCAATGGCAACTAGCTAACTGGAACTGCGGTAAAGATTCTCTTACCAACACCCCGTTGGCGAAAGGAGTCCGCCGCCCGAAAGGATGAGGCGACGGACCCCCACAGCGGCTGCACACGCTCGAAGAATCCATCGCTGCGAACTCTAAACCCGCGACGGCCTACGTTGTTCCTTACAACCTGGGTTGATCGGCAGGCTGGTTCCGCTCTAAATTTCCTCTATGGCTCTCCATTGGTTCAACCCTCCAGTCTACGTCAGGACCGACAGACCTGGCATCCGGTACGGGGTTAGCCATGTCGAGGGTGCCGCCGAGGAACTCATGAAGTGGACCAAGAGGGGGCCTACGTGGACGCTGGCGGTGCAGTCCTGCATCGACGCCTTTCAGGACCGAGTGTCACCCGACGATGTCCGTAAGGCCTTTGAGGAGGCCGCCAAGGAGGAGGGCGTGCTCGTTCTGGAGTAGGAAGCCGCGTGGCAATGTTATCCCCTCGTCTTCGTAAGGAGGTCGATTATACCCGCGATTCTCGACAGTCGCGCCTCTGCGCGTGACAGTCCTCATGTGAACTTCTTCGCCGAATACGAAAGAGCTGGGCCGAGAATGTACTCCCTCCATTCGTTTCAAATTGTTTCAGAATATTTTTCCACTCGTAAGTTACGTTCCGAAACATAGTCTGGTGTAGCAATCCAATAACTCTCCGAGATCGTTATCGCTGAAGTAGCAGGCATTGAAACTGCTGCTATGAGGCAAGTATCAAAGGAGAGTGTCATGGCAAATTTCGTTAAGAGTTTCGCCACAGCTTTAGCCGGTGGTGCACTTGTTTTATCTCTATCGTTTCCTTCCAGTGCGGCGGGAATTAACGTCGGTGCCGGCGCATCAATTGGCGGCCCAGGCGGCATCAACGCTGGTCTCGGCGCTTCGATCGGCGGTAGTGGCGGCATCAGAGCGGGAGCCGGCGCCTCGATCGGTGGGCGCGGCGGAGTGAATGCCGGCGCTGGTGCTAACATAGGCGGCAGCAGGGGCATTACCGCCGGTGCCGGTGCTAATATTGGCGGCAGGAGTGGTGTCACCGCTGGTGCTGGCGCCAACATAGGCGGCACGAACGGCGTCACCGCTGGGGCAGGCGCTAACATAGGTGGCAGGAGTGGTGTCACCGCCGGCGCCGGCGCAAATGTAGGCGATACTGGCGGCGTTACGGCGGGGGTCGGCGTCAACGTTGGTGGCACGGGTGGCGTCGGCGTGGGCGTCGGCGTGGGCGTCGGCGTTGGTGGCGGTACCGTTCCCGGCACCCCTGGCACTCCCGGAACGCCGGGGACACCTGGAACGCCAGGGACGCCGGGCACCCCGCCGAGCGTTGTTGCTCAGCTGTCCAGCAGCCAGCTGATTCGCATGAAGAAGCGCTGCGCCGACGTGCTCAGCAGCGAAGGCTTGTATGACAGCGATCTGCGTCAGCTTTGCATGCTGATTGCGCGTCGCTGAGGAGAGTGCGGCGTTAACGGGAGCGTCGAATCGGCCGTGAGGCTTTGACAACACTCTCCTGGCCTCGCGGCCGGGCCCGTCACTCGCAAGGTGGCGGGCTTCTCTTGGTTAGTCGTTTCGCTGGGCGGGAGGAAGCGAGCAGCGGGGCTACACTCCCTCTACTGGTCTCCTGTGTCCCTGTGCCGCCCTCGGCCCTGAGGAGAACTTCAGGGGAGACTATGGGGTACCGCGCGGCCGTCATTCCATCTCCGCGACGTCGCCGCCGACAAAGAGCGTCGTTGGCTCGCCGTATTCGCCAAGCGCAGGGTCGGCTTCACGCGACCACGCAATGACACCGGCATGTTTCCCCGCCAAGACCTTGGAGTCCTAATCGCCCGGTCTTCTGTCTGCTGCTCGGCTGGCCCAAAGACAGGCTGAAGGTCGCCAATCTCATCGCGGTCGAAGACGGTAACGACGATCAGCTTCGGCGCCTTTTGCTGCGGCGTCAGGTTATCTGACATGGAGGTCCTCTTTCCGCTAGGCTAAGAGCCGGTTGAAATTGAGCGGTGGAGGGGGCAGAACCTCAGTAATCTCGAATAGAGGCACCGATAGGTCCCCTTGCTCTGGCGCTACGTGCTTTGCCTCAAGGTCCGTTATTTCCTTGTCGCGTCTGGCAATCCGGCTCTCCAGATTGGCGACACGCTCAGTCAGCAAATACCGTCCAATAGCGAACCCGTCACCTCCGAATAGCACGGCAAACGTGGCGAAGACTGCCGGGTTGGCCGCCAGCAGCGCAGAGTTGCTTCCAATGAAAGCGATAAGGTCATGCATCGAGCGCGGCCACATTCGAGGCCGACTCGTAGGGAGCAAAATGAGCTGCAAACGGTGTGGCAAGAACGACTACATGCACGCCGAGACGCAAACACGCATCGGCGCGGGAGGGGCAGGGCATTCGGGTTACGCGGCTCGCCGAGATCAGGATGCTGCGACGGGTCATCTGGAGGGATGAGGACTGAAGGCCGCCTGAGCCAGGGGCGGAACGTTCCAAAGACGGGAGATAAACAGCGGGTCTCAGCGATTTGGAAATTAGTCCTTTGGCTCGATCCGAACTGAGTATCGAATGGGACCGTTGCTAACGTATCCCGAAGGGGGGCCTTCGAACTTCAATTCGATGATCTCATCGAACACAATTAGTGGTTCGAGCTTCAGTGCGATTGCCGCCAGCTTTTTTTTGAACGGCGAGGCTAGAGGGCCCAACGACCGGAGAAATCTGGCATCCAACAGATAGGATATGCAATCGGCGACGGTACCATACGCGGACCGCTTAGTGCTGTAGTGGAGTTCCCCGAGGTTTCCGTTGTCGATAGACATCTATCCTCCGCCAATAATCGACGTCAGATTGTCGATATTCTGGATACTGACGCCACTTCTAAAGCCAATAGTTTGCTACTTAAGGCCACACCTGGATAAAGGACGCCAAGCGGGATATGCGTGGCTTCTGTCGGGCTTTGAGATGGACCGGCAGAACTTCGAGAGCGCGGCCAAACAGGGGCGCGGCAATGATTCGGCAGCCAACCCTGTGAGCAAAGTCCCCGGTATCCACATACAAATTTCAGCGCAGGCATCAGGGAACCGAAGCTGAAAAGACTTTTCAATGCCCAACTGGCTGAGAACGAGATACGTGCCTCCGAAAAATCACGACCCAGTGCAGTTCGATCTACTCGACTGAGCAGCGAGCGCCCGATCGCCAAGATCATCGGCGCCATCCCCGGCATCGCGGACCTGGAGGGAACGCTGCACATCGTGCCGATGCGGAGGCGGGCATGAGCCTGGCGGCCTTACTGATGCAGCCTGAGCCGGTCCATGGACGCGTTTGCTTCGGCCAACCTAGCCAGCGCTTGCTCGACCTTTTGAGCCGAGGTGTCAGTGCGCTTGATGTGCCGGATCATTTGCCGCGTCAGTCGCCCGAGCCTGGCGGCGCGATATACATCGCCATATCTCGCAGTTTCAAGGTGGAGGGTCGCGAGCCTCATGGGCGACGATTCCAATTGTCTAGCGGTAGAATTCGCGAATCCGCCTTTCGTTCCGGTGTCGACCTTACGCTTGCAACGAGCTGGCCGGAGGGCCGTGACAAATGAGAGGCCGGCCCTCACATTTTGCTGCGCGGTCTGATGCGCTAGCCGTGACATATGGGGCAGCGGCGCATCGGAAGGCTTTCACGGCCCGGATGGTTCAACCTGTGCGAACTCCATCAGCGCTGGTGGGATCGATCTTCGTCAACCGGGATCTGGCCTCCAGCACGCGCCGTTGCGCAGTCCGTATCCTGCTGCACAGCGCGATATTGATGCCGACGCCGCAGTCTTCATCCAGCATTTCATTCGCACGTTTAAGGGAAAGCTCCGCTCCCTTGAGCCGCTGTCTGGCTCTCGCCAGTTCCATATCCAAAAATTCCATTATCCTGCATCCATTGCAGTCCCTTCTATTGGTAAACCGCTCGTCGTGGCCGTTGGTTCCGGCTGGCGCGAGCGTCCACCCCAAGCGTCGATATGGAATCTCCGGACTTGGTTCAGTCGGCGGAGCTGGCATGCAAACTTACCCGAAGCGTTCGTTCAACCCTCATAAGGCCACACAACTCCTCCGCCACCCGCAAGGAAGGAGCGTATGTGAGACCATGACGATCTCACCGCATTCCAGTTCGGCCAGGGCCTGATCAGCCCCGCCGGAACCAGGTGGACGACCGCATTGCGGCATGGCTTTGACGCCGTCATCGAGACTGGTCTCGTCCTCCTAAGCCCTTGCCGCCGCAGGCGGGATTATGGTGCAGCCGCTCGAACGGCGACCGGATGTGAGTTTGACACGTGCAAACGCGCAGATCAGGAAACGGGCTCAGACCTCAGGTTCATGTGGCGGTAGGGATCGCGCTGCTTGTGCCGAATGCATGATTGAAGGGCCGATCGTCAGCGTCGTTCTCGTGAGACTGTCCCTGGGATCTCCCTACACGACCTCTCTTATGGCTGGTCTGGCGCAGGTCGGGTCTCTGCCTGCAACGGCTTCCCCGACCTTCTTCCCCTGACCGCGAGCGGTCATTCCTCGCGCAACAACAAGCTCGGCTGCCGCCGTCCTTTGCTGACGCTACGGTCCACAGGATGCAGTCGGCCCGATCGTCGCCTCACGACCGCTATCGAGGCCGCACAGGGCAGCTTCGGCAACCAGTCAGGAGAACGACAATGGCTAGCATCGGCAACTTCCAGCAATCGGACAACAACGAGTTCAGCGGCGAGATCGTCACCCTCTCCCTCCAGGCCAAGAAGGTCCGTATCGTCCCCGATACGCGCGGCAGCGGCGAAAACGCTCCCAGCCACCGGGTCTTCGTCGGGCGCATCGAAATCGCGCCGCCTGGTCCAAGCAGTCCAACGAGGGTCGCAGCTACCTGGGTCTCAAGCTCGACGACCCGAGCTTCACCGCTCCGATCTACGCCAACTCGTCGAGGGCGAGGACGGCCTGGGCTACAGCCTCATCTGGTCACGACCGAACCGTCGCAACGGCGACTGAGCAGCCTTGACAGGACGCCTCGGACCGAGCGGGCGTCCTCTAGAAACGACCACTCACAGCTCAGAGCCACAGCTCGCGTGGGCGCGGCCCGAGAGCGTCAAGGGCGAGTTCTCGCTCATCTGGTCCCGCCGGGGCGGCGAGTGATCCGAGCTAACACGAAGCCCCGCGCAAGGCGGGGCTTCGCCATGTTCAGGTACGCCACTGCATGGACCCCTTATCAGGTGCAGCACGCTATACTTTGACGGGTGCCTTGCGCGCCTTCTTCACCGGCGACTTGACTGCCGTTGCGGCTGGTGTCGCTGCTGCCGCGCGAGCAGATCGTTTTGGTTTTTCTGCCGCAGCTATTTCTGGCGCTGCCGCCTTGCGTCCCAGGCCTGTTGATTTCGCCAGGGCCGAGCGGGTGGCTGCGTAATTCGGCGCCACCATCGGATAGTCGGAGGGCAGGTTCCATTTCTGCCGGTATTCGTCCGGACTCAGATTGTAATGCGTTCCGATATGCCGCTTCAAGGATTTGAACTTTTTCCCGTCTTCCAGGCAGATGATGAAATCAGGTGACACTGACTTCTTGATCGACACCGCCGGCTCCAGTTTGGCTGCGGTCGGAGCCACAGGTGTGCCGATCCCTTGCAAAGCGACATAGACGTCCCCGATCAGCTTCGACAACTCGCCGACTGGCGCCGGATTGTTCGAAGCGTAGGCGGAAACGATGTCGACGGTGATTGATACGAGATCAGCCTGGTCGCTTGGGTCTGGAGAAACGGTCATCGAACATTCCTCTTGTCCAAAGGGCGCTTTGAAACGGATGGTCTGTCTATTCGCCAATCAGGCAAATAATTCCTTACTCGGCCAACAAACCTCATTCCGTGCAAATATCAAGCAGGCAATTTTCGCTGCGATCGTTCGGTCCGGCTGCAGACAAGTTGCCGATCGCGTCGAGGAAGCAGGAAGGCTTTCCCGCTCGCTTCTGCGCGCGCCAAGCGCACAGCCCAACGCAACCCAGCGCCACGAATCATGGCTCCTGCGTCGCAGGATTGAGCCATGAACAATTGTCGTCGCGACACTCTGCGCCGCGACCAGGACCGCGCCGCCGGCATTGAATTGGCCGCGCGCGTATCTCTTGTGGGCTCATCCAAGCTCTTTCAGGTGGGCTGCACCGCCTCGGGCCGATCGGCAGGATGGACGTTGCTGATATGGCAGCCCGCATGCGCCCGAACGGCTGCCAGCCTACTGGCCCAACGAATATCTGACGAACGACGTGGCGCTTTTGAAGCACTTGCCATCCCGCAGCTGACAACTCGTTTGCCACCACGGCGCCGCGAGCCCATCGAGCCCCTTGCGCAGTCGGTATGACCGAGCGCCAGATGCAGCTTCACGCCCGCCGGAACGACGATCAATGATGCGTTCTCCGTTGCTGCCAGATGCAGCTTGACTGCATCCGCATTGCTGCCGGCGGATGCAAAGACGCGCGCCCACCGTCCAGTTGGACTGCCATCATGCCGTCCGGCGGCCGCACGAGATTGCGAGGGCCGGCGGTTCGGTTTCCGCCTATGAATGAGCGCAACCGTTGCCAATTGCGGCCCCTTGCGAGCGGCCAGGCCGAACTCGACACGCCAGCGGAACACCATGCTGGTGGCAACGCCGTGGCGGCGACACAACCTGCGCTACGGCGACGCTGGGCTTCTCCATCTCATGCACGATCGCCTGCTTCTGCGCGTCGCTGAAGCAACGCCGGTTCGACCGCCCGTTAACCCGCGGTATCAAGGATTGGCGCCGCACGCATTAGCAGCGCTGCTTAATTGAGCCCCGGCACTCGGATGCAACAGAGATCGCCGGTCCACTTCGGCTTCGAATTCCTCGAGACGAGCGCGCCATTTGCGCAGCGCATGGGGCGAGAGCCCGAGCGCCGCGGCATATTCGGCAATTCCCAACCCGCTCCAGTTCATCACCTCCACATGCATGCCCCAGAACGCCTGCAAGGTAATCAGACCCGTATCCGTGCGCACGCTGTAGCGGTGGTGGCGCGGGCTCTCGTGTTGGTTCGGCGGTCCTTTCCTGCCCCGCTTTTCCGGCTTTTCCTGGCGCAATTTCCGCAGATATTCAGCACGTTTGCGCCGATCGTCCGGGCTCACCAGATGGCGCACCCACAGCTCAGAAATCTTCGTCGAAAGCTTGCGCCGGCGGCAATATTCCTACGCCTCAAAGCGGCCCCGATACCAGGTCGCGACATGCGTCGACCAGCACGGGTTGTTGGCCTTGTCCCAGGAACGTTGAGGGACGGCCGGAGGTCCTCCTCAATAACAAGCAACATGACTCCAGGATGCATACCCAAAACGCCCGCCTCATCGCATGAAGGAGCCAAATCGAGAGGCGGGGGAGCGGGGTAGATACACCTTTAGCACGGGCTTGGCAGCGCCCGCTGGCCTGCCGGCCAGGAGACTGTCATTTGACCTTCGAAGCGAAACACCGCTGCGTGGACTGCCGGCAACCCAAGCTTGATGCACGCATCATGTACCAAGTAGTGCGTGTTGAAATTGTCCGACCCATCCACAACAACTTGGTATTCCGGGAATATCTCTTCGACATGATTCTTTGTTAGGCGGACGTTGTGAGTCCTAACGGTCGTCGTCGGATTGAGGGCGCTCAGTGCCTCCTTTGCAGACTGGACTTTCAATCTGCCGACGCGGGCATCGGTGTGCAGGATCTGTCGCTGAAGATTGGAGCGATCTACCTTGTCATCGTCGACCAAGCCGATCGTACCTATTCCCGCTGCCGCGACTGACGCCCTCAAGGCCGGCTGTGCAGAAGCGATCGAGCAGCTCTTCTCCGCGGCCGAGGATATGGTCGGAGTAACGAAGGACCGGA
>NZ_JAMYNL010000055.1:0-12989 GCF_040319065.1 Mesorhizobium sp. M0968 | reverse complement strand
AGGTCTCGGACCATTTGGCTTCGTTGGGCAGGATGGTTCCCGGCGGATAGTCGCCGCGCACGATCCTCAGCCCGATTTCGTTGGCGAGCGAGGCATGCACGCTCGAGCCGGGAAAATGTGCGGCGTCGGCGCGCCGAACGACGGCCGGCCGCCCAGGCTCTGCCTTCAATTTGGCGGGTTGCTTTTTTGATGTCGCGTCCGGCATTCGTATTCCCCGGCAGCTTCTTGTCGAAAGCCTGAATTCAGGGCACGACAAAGCAGCGGCCTACGCTCCAAAGCAGCGTCGCCTCGTGCGTTTGTATGGACGATGCGTAACGGGGCGCCCGACGGGCGCCCCGAAACTGCGAACCTACTTCTGGATGCAGGTGTCGACGGTGTCCTTGGTGCATTCGTCGAGGCCGGTGAACACCGGATCGGCGACCGGCTTGCCGTCGACCAGGTCGATCATCACCGAGGGCGCCTTGTAGCCCATCTCGAACGGCCGCTGGCCAACCAGCGCGGTCACCAGCCCGTCACGAGCAATCGCCACCTCGTCGCCGATCGTGTCGGCGGCGCCGATGACAAAGGCGTTGCTGGCGATCTTGTCGGCCATCGGCTTGAACAGGTCGCGGTAGGGCTGCGGAGCGCCGAACAGCGGCCAGCCGCCCATGATGCCGAAGGCGTCGAGATCGGGATTGGCGGCGAGGATGTCGGTCATCGCCTGCACGCCCTTGGCGCCGTCGTCATTGGTGAACACCGGGCAGCCGGCAACTTCCGTCCAGCCGCCTTCCCCTGCCAGCGCCGCGAGGCCGTCCTTGCCCGAAAGCGCGTCACGCATGCCCTGCGCGCGGCGCAGGATGTTGTCGGCCGCCGGATTGCCTTCGATGGTGCAGATCTTGCCGCCATTCGGCTTGGCCTTCTTGATGTATTCGCCGATCTTGTGACCCATCAGGTAATTGTCGGTGCCGAGATAGGTCTTGCGCAGCGCCGCATCTTCCTTGCTGAGGTCGGCGTCGAGGGTCATGATCGGGATCGACGGATTGGCGCTTTTGATCGTCTGCGCGATCAATGGCGCGTTCGACGGCGAAATCGCCATCGCCACCGTGTCGGGCTTGCTCAGCATGTCCTGGACGATCTGGGCTTCACCGGCCTCATCCGAGGTCGACGCCGGTCCGGTGTAGAAGCACTCATATTCCGAGCTGGCGTTTTCCTTGTTCCATTTCTCGCAACCCTGGTGGATGGCCTCGAAGAATGGATTGTCGAGACCCTTCACGACGATGACGAGCTGTTTCTTGGCCATGGCCGGCCCGGCACCCAGCGCCATGACGGCGGCGGCAGCGAGCAATAGTGATTTCCTCATGTCAGTCCTCCCTTTGAAACAAACGGACACGGCGTGCCCGCCACACACAGATCGACCCGGAGCAAGATGACAGAGGACGTCGCACTCGTGTCGCCAAGCCAGGTCGATAAGCATTTTCATATTCAGTCTCAGACCGGCACCGACAGATACTGCTGGTTGCCAAATCCCCGACCGACAAACCCTCACCGATTCCTTCCGGCAACCCGGGAGATCGGCGCAAGCTCCTCCGACACTTAGCTAATATCGCCTTGTCACCGACGTCAATGCTATTTGTCCTACAAAACTGATTTTTCGAAAGAAGCCGTGGTTGACGCCAAGGAGGCTTATGCGTAAATGGGCAAAATCGCTGCTTCCGGGAGGAACTGGGGAGAGCGAATGGCCGCGGCAAAACCGCAGGCCGCAAAGCACGGGGAGGCAAGAAGGCTGGTGGCGGTTCTCGAACTCACCAACATCTCGAAGCATTTTGGCGCCATCCAGGCGGTCAACGACGTTTCGTTGTCGATCGAGGCCGGACAGGTTGTCGGCCTGATGGGCGACAACGGCGCCGGCAAGTCGACGCTGGTCAAGATGATCGCCGGCAATTTCCCGCCGAGCCATGGCACGATGCAGATGGACGGCAAGGAGCTGATCCTGCACAAGCCGGTCGAGGCGCGCCAGCACGGCATCGAAATCGTCCATCAGGACCTGGCACTGTGCAACAATCTGACGGCCGCCGCCAACGTCTATCTCGGCCGTGAATTGCGCCGCGGCCTCGGGCCGCTTCGCATCCTCGACTATGCCGCGATGTACAAGCGTGCCGGCCAGATCTTCGCCGAGCTGAAATCCGAAACCCGCCCGCGCGACCTGGTCAAACAAATGTCGGGCGGCCAGCGGCAGGCGGTGGCGATCGCCCGCACCATGCTTTCGCAGGCCAAGATCGTGCTGATGGACGAGCCGACGGCGGCGATCTCGGTGCGCCAGGTCGCCGAGGTGCTGAACCTGATCCGCCATTTGCGCGACCAGGGCATCGCCGTCGTGCTGATCAGCCACCGCATGCCCGACGTCTTTGACGTCGCCGACCGCGTCATCGTCATGCGGCGCGGCCGCAAGGTCGCCGACAAGACGATCGCATCGAGTTCGCCGGAAGAAGTCACCGGGCTCATCACCGGCGCCATCGAACAGGTATGATTGACGCCTCAACCATGGGTAAAAAAGGTCGATAATGGCAGTCACCCTTGATCAGACGATCGCGCACAAGCAGCACACCTTGCTGAGCAAGGTGTTTGCCAGCCAGACCTTCTGGGTGGTGATCGCGGTCATCCTCGCCTGCCTGTTCCTGTCGGTGGCCACGGATTCCTTCGCCACGACCAAGAACCTCTACAACATCACCCGCAACGTCACCTTCGTCGCCATCGTCGCGCTCGGCATGACCTTCGTCATCATCACCGGCGGTATCGACCTGTCGGTCGGCTCGGTGCTTTGCCTGTGCTCGATGGTGCTGGCCGTGACCATGCATGCCGGCTACGGCATCGAGATCGGCATTGGCGCTGCGATCGCCACAGCGCTGATCATCGGCGCCTTCAACGGGGTTCTGATCGCCTATCTCGGCTTTCCGCCTTTCGTGGTGACGCTCGGCATGCTGTCGATTGCGCGCAGCCTGGCCATGGTCGCCTCCAACAACACCGTCGTCTTCCAGTTCGGGCCGGACCACGACAAGCTGCTGGCGCTGGGCGGCGGTGCCTGGGTGTTCGGCATTGCCAATCCGGTGCTCTACATGATCGTGCTGGCGTTGATCACCGGCTTTGTGTTGCGCTGGACGAAATTCGGCCGGCACATCTTCGCCATCGGCGGCAACGAGCATGCGGCAACGCTGACCGGCGTTCCGGTACGCCAGATCAAGGTCGTCGTCTACATGATCTCGGCATTGGCGGCAGGCCTTGCCGGCATCATCCAGACCGGATGGCTGGGCGCGGTCACCACCAATCTCGGCAACGGCATGGAGCTTCAGGTGATCGCCGCCACCGTCATCGGTGGCGCCAACCTGGCCGGCGGCATGGGCACAGCCTTCGGCGCGGTCGTCGGCGCGGCGCTGATCGAGGTCATCCGCAACAGCCTCGGCCTGCTCGGCATCAATGCCTTCTGGCAAGGCGTGTTCATCGGCGGCGCCATCCTGCTCGCCGTGCTGTTCGACCGCATCCGCAATTTCAGACGCAACGACTGACGTTCAAGCGCAGCCTCCCCCTTCTCCCCTTGTGGGAGAAGGTGTCGCCGAAGGCGACGGATGAGGGGTGCTCCAGTTTGGCATCGCCTCATTTCTTCCAACACCCCTCAACCGTCTCGGCGCTAGCGCGCCGATCCACCTTCTCCCACAGGGGGAGAAGGGGACGCGCTCCTATCGCCGGGTCTGATAATCCGCCGCTGCGGCGCATGGCCGGCGCCCGGACGTGCACATCCGTCTTGACGCAAGCCCGAACTGCGCCGCACAATCGCTCGCAGCAGGCGAAGGGAGGCCAGTCGCCTGCGGGAGGATATATCCATGACGGAAGCGATCAGGCTCTACTGGGGCCGGTTCGGACATGTTTCTGTCCTGAACGTCGCCAGCGACTTCGTCACCCATGCCCATGTCGAGGCGCATATCATTATCTGGCTGGAAGGCACCGCCGGCGAGATGACCATCGGCCGCGAGACGGTGCGGCTTGGACCGGGCACCGCCGCCGGCATCAATTCCTTCCAGCCGCACAGCCACGCTCTGTCCCGCGACGGCACGCCCGGCCTGTTCCTCGCCTTTTACATCGATCCGGACTGGGCTCGAAGGCGCCGCGAGCTGCCTTCCTCCGCGCCGCTGTTCTCGGCCCCGGCAATCACGCTCGAGCCTTGGCTGCACAAGGCAGCGGCCAACCTCCTCGATCATCTCAGCGACAATGAAAGCATCGACGACATCGCCAATTACGAGATCGAGCGCTTCATCGACAGCGTGCTCGATGCCGCCGACGCGTCCGCACCGCAGACGGTGCGCGCCCGCGTCAACACCATGCAGGATTTCCGCGTCCGCAAGGCGATCCAGCTGATGAAAGCCAATGTCTGCGAGCGTATCTGCTTCGACGACGTGGCGCGCAGCGTCGGCCTGTCGCGGCCGCATTTCTTCGCGCTGTTCAAGGAACAGACCAATCTGACGCCCAACGTCTATTGGAACACGCTACGCATGGAGGAAGCGGTGCGGCAGTTACAGTGGTCGCAGGAGCCGCTGATCTCGGTCGCCTGCAATCTCGGCTTCACCACGCAAGGCAATTTCTCGCGCTTCTTCCGCGACCATGTCGGCGTCCCGCCGACGCTTTACCGCGAAGCGGCGCGGGCGATCAGCTGAGCGCCTGTTTTTCAGACTATTTGATAGGCGTTCAAGACGCATTGATAAGCGCCGCCGAGCCTGCCGCCCTACCCTCCCAAGCAGCTGATGTGCAAGGGAACGATCATATGGCGAAAGTCACCATCTCCAGCGTCATCGACGCACCGGTCGAAAAGGTCTGGGCCCGCATACGCGACTTCAACGGTCTGCCGACCTGGCACCCGCGCATGGTCGAAAGCCATATCGAAGACGGCAAGGATGCCGGCACGATCGGCTGCGTGCGCAATTTCCAGCTCGCCAGCGGCGCCCGCCTCCGCGAAAAGCTGCTCGATTTCTCCGACGAGAATTTCCTCGTCAGCTACGCCATCCTGGAGACGCCGCAGCCGCTCACCAACCACAAGGCGACGTTGCAGTTGCGGCGGGTGACCGACGGCGACCGCACCTATGCCGAATGGACCGCCAGCTTCGACGCCGCTCCCGAGGAAGCCGATCAATTGGCCGAAGGCATGGGCGCCAACGTCTTCCAGGGCGGGTTCAACGCCCTGAAGGCCCATTTTGCCGGCCAGAGCCAGGCGTAAAGGGAGCGTTCCATGGCGCTTGCACTGCAGAGTTTCGCGACGGTGAAGGACGCCGGCGCGGCGCTGAAAGCCGCCGGCACCCGCTACCTCGGTGGCGGCACGTTGGTGGTGCGCGCCGCCAATGAAGGCGACGTGTCGATCTCCGGTTTCGTCAGGTCGACCGAACCGGCGCTGTCGGTCATCCACATTTCCGGCGGCGAGGTCCGCATCGGCGCTTCGGTGACCATGGCGGCGATCGCCCGCCATCCGGATCTCGCCCCGCTGACCCACGCCGCGCGCGCCGTCGGCGGCCCGGCGATCCGCAACATGGCAACGGTCGGCGGCAATCTCTTCGCGCCAACGCCTTACGGTGATTTCACCGTTGCACTGCTGGCTTTGGATGCAACTGTCAGCACCGGCGACGGCGAACTCCCGATCGAAACCTTCCTGGCGAAACGCGAAAGCAACCACGCCATCGTCACCGCGGTCGGCTTCACGCTTCCGAAGGAAGGCGGCTTTCGCTTCCTGAAAGTGTCGAGGGTCAAGCCAAAGGGCATTTCGGTGCTGAGCATCGCGACCGTGCTGGAGCACGCATCGGACGGCACCGTGTCGTCAGCGCGGATCGCGTTCGGCTGCATGGCCGACCGGCCGATCCGTGCCAGGGCGGCGGAGAAGGCCCTGATTGGCCGGGAACTCACCAGCGAGGGCATCGCACCGGCACTGGCTGTTGCCCGCGACGGCACTTCGCCGCGAACCGATCCGATCGCCAGTGCCTGGTATCGCAACGAAGTCCTGCCGGTCCATCTCGGCCGGCTGCTGCTCGCCTGAAAGACCGTGGCATCCGCCTGGCTGCGGCGAAAGGAGTAAAAAGATGGCAAAGGTCCCGGTTCAGTTCACGCTCAATGGTGCCGAAAAGGCCGAATTCATTGACAGCGGCACAACGCTGCTTCATGCGCTGCGCGACAAGATCGGCGACACCTCGCCGAAGGGCGGCTGCCACCAAGGCACCTGCGGCGCCTGCTCGGTCATCATCGATGGCGAGCTCAGGCTGTCCTGCCTGACGCTGGCTGAGACCTGCAATGGCGCAACCGTCACCACCACCTCGGGACTGGCGGAAGGCGGCGTGCTGCATCCGCTGCAACGCGCTTTCCTCGATGCCTTCGCGACCCAATGCGGTTTCTGCACGCCGGGCATGATCATGGCCGCCAAGGTGCTGCTCGACCAAACGCCGAACCCCAGCCGCGAGGATGTGGTCGAGGCACTGTCCGGCAATATTTGCCGCTGCACCGGCTACGAACCGATCATCCAGGCGGTGCTGAGCGCCGCGCGCTCCAATTCGCAGAACGCGGCTTGAGGGGAGTCAAAAAGATGGAACTCCGCAAGAGCTACTTTGCCGACCAGCGCAAGGACGATCTGCACGAGATCGGCCAGCCGCGGCCGCGTTCGGATTCGCCCGGCCATGTCACCGGCAAGACCGCCTATTTCGCCGACCGCAATTTTCCCGGCATGCTGCACCTGAAGATGGTGCGCAGCCCGCATCATCACGCCCGCATCCGCAGCATCGATACGTCAGAGGCGGAAAAGCACCCCGGCGTCGTCAAGGTGCTGACCGCCAAGGATGTGCCGCACAATGTCTACACCATCCTGATCCTGATCCAGATCGGGCCGGAGGACGAGACGGTGCTGGCCGACGGCAAGGTGCGCTGGAAGGGCGAGGCGGTGGTCGCGGTGCTGGCCGAGACCGAGCGTGCCGCCCAGGAAGCCGCCGCCAAGGTCAAGGTCGACTACGAAGTGCTGCCCGCCGTCTTCGACATGGACGAAGCGCTGAAGCCCGGCGCGCCGATCGTCAATGAATATCACGGCCGGAATTATTACCTCTACGATAGCGGCGAATGCCGCAAGGTGCGCTTCGGCGATGTCGAAGCCGGCTTCGCCGAGGCCGACCACGTGCTCGAACAGACCTACCAGTCTTCACCGATCGAGCATGCGCCGACCGAGACGACCGGCTGCATCGTCGCACCCGAGGGTAACGACCGCTTCACCTGCTACACCAACACGCAGGCGATGTTCTTCACCCTCGATAACGCCTCGATCATCCTGCAGATGCCCGGCAACAAGCTGCATTTCGTCGGCGGCACTGTCGGCGGCGGCTTTGGCGGCAAGGTCGACGTCATCGTCGAGCCGATCGCCATCCTTGGCGCCAAAATAACAGGACGACCGGTCTGTTTTATCTACAGCCGCGAGGAAGAGATGCAGATTTCCTCGCCGCGCGCCGCCGAGAAAGTCGTCATCAAGGACGGCGTCATGAACGACGGCCGCATCGTCGCGCGCAAAGTGACCGGCTACACCGACGCCGGCGCCTATTCGCGCCATTCGCCCTACGGCGCGCAGAAGGGCGCCGGGCATTATCCCGGCCCGTATACGATCCAAAATGTCTGGATCGACACCTACTGCGTCTACACCAATCGCACCCCGTCCTCGGCGATGCGCGGCTTCGGCGTCACCATCGGCGACTTCGCGCTGGAGGTGCAGATGGACAAGCTCGCGCGGCTGATCGGCATGGACCCGCTCGAATTCCGCTTCATCAACGCCTATCGTGACGGCGACATCAAAGCACATCGGCAGCCGACCGAGGGTGCTGCGCTGATCGAGTGCATGCAGGAAGCCTCGCGCGCCGCCAACTGGCCGGTGGCAGAAAAATTCATGGCGATGTCGTCCTACGCGAAGGGGGTTTGAGATGGCGATCAGGCGCGGACGCGGCGTCGCCGCGATCAATTATCCGACCGGCATGAATCTCGGCGGCGACCCGACGCAGGCGCTGGTGCATTCGACGCCGACCGGCAATTTCATGGTGACGCTGTCGAGCGTCGATCTCGGCCAGGGCATGAAGCAGATCATGGCGCAGATCTGCGCCGAGACGATCGGCGTGCCGACCGACCGTGTCGTCGTCGACACGGCCGACACCGACACCGGCCCGCATTGCATGGGCACCTTCGCCTCGCGCGGCACGCACCGGGCCGGCAATGCGGTTATCCAGGCGGCCAGGGAAGCCCGCCAGGTGATGCTGGAAGTGGCGGCCGAGGAGCTGGAGGTCAATGCGTCCGACCTTGAGACCGACGGCCAGGGCAACATCCTGGTCAAGGGCGCGCCGCAGAAATCGATCTCGATCTTCGATGTCGCGCTGTCGGCGCATTTCAAGCGCGGCCGTTCGATTTCCGGCCGCGGCATGTTTTTGATCCCCCGCTCCTATCCCGAAAAGGAAACCGGCGCGATGAAGCCGTCGACCTGCTACGCCCACGCCTGCACGGTTGCCGAGGTCGAGGTCGACGACGAGACCGGCGAGGTCACCGTGCTGACCGTGAAGAACGTCTTTGAGATCGGCCGCGCGCTGAACCCGAAAATGGTCGAGCAGCAGCTCGTCGGAGGCTCGTGGATGGGCATCAGCCATGCGCTCTACGAAACGACCGAACCCTATTATCCCAATCGCGACCATGGCGGCACCGACTTCAACCAATATCTGATGCCGGGACCGGGCGATCTCGCGCAAACCGATATCATCGTGCTGGAAAGGCCCTCGGCGGACGGGCCGTATGGCGCCAAGGGGCCGGGCGAAATGTGCGCCAACCCGCAGATCCCGGCGGTCGCCAATGCCGTCTTCGACGCCGTCGGCGTGCGCATCGACACGCTGCCGATCACGCCGGAGCGCATCCTGCGGGCGCTGAAGGCGCAAGCCCCGAACTGAGTGCTGGAAATGCCCAAGAGAAGCGCCCGGACTTCAAGCGCAGAGACAGTCGCGACCTCGCCGGAGGCGGTGGCGTCCCGCCTCGCCGCCTCGCACTATCTCGCCGATGAAAGCCTGGCCACCGCAATCTTCCTGGCGATCCGGCTGGGCAAGCCGCTGCTGCTCGAAGGCGCGCCCGGCGTCGGCAAGACCGAAGCGGCGAAGGCGATAGCCGAACTGCTCGGGCGCGATCTGGTGCGGCTGCAATGCTATGAAGGCATCGACGCCGCACATGCGCTATACGAGTGGAACTACCAGCGCCAGCTGCTCGCCATCCGCCATGCCGGCGAGCACGAGGTCGACATCTATGACGACCGTTTCCTGATCGCGCGGCCGCTGCTGCAGGTGCTGAAGGCGCCGGAAAAGCGCGTGCTGCTGGTCGACGAAATCGACCGTTCCGACCATGAATTCGAAGCGCTGCTGCTGGAGTTCCTGTCCGATTTCCAGATCAGCATTCCCGAGCGCGGCACCATTAGCGCGACGGCGCAGCCGATCGTCATCCTGACCTCGAACCGCACCCGTGAACTGGCGGAAGCGCTGCGGCGGCGCTGCGTCTATCACTGGATCACCTATCCCGACGCCGGGCGCGAGGCCGAGATCATCATGCTGCGCGCCGGCGACGTCGCCGAGGCCACGGCGCGCGCCGTGGCTGCCGCCGTGCGCGACATTCGCGCCCGTCCGTTGGCCAAGCCGCCAGGCATCGCCGAGGCGGTCGAATGGGCCAATGCCGCCACCATCCTCGAAAAGGGCGGCAGCCCCTGGCCGGAAGCCTTCCGCCGCGCCATCGGCGTGCTGATCAAAGACGAGGAGGATCTATCCTGCATCGCGCCGGAGCTCGGCAAGATTGTCGAGGAGGCGCTGGCGTGAGCCGGGAAGTCGGCAATCCCCTCCTCCCGTCCATTCCGCAACGTTGGCGGGACAGCACCCCCCTCTGTCCTGCCGGACATCTCCCCCTCAAGGGGGGAGATCAGATGTCATCCCGGCTTTCGCTAAACTCCAACATTGCAGGGCTGAGCGGAGCGTCGAAGCTGCCAATCTCCCCCCTTGAGGGGGAGATGTCCGGCAGGACAGAGGGGAGCGCGAAGGAATGATGCGTCCGGAAAGTTTGCCCCGTGCGACCACGCCGTTCCTCGGCTTCGCCCGGCTGCTCCGCCGCTATGGCTTTGCTGTCGCGCCGGAGCAGGTCTCCGGCTTCATGCAGGCAGTAACCCTGCTCGGTCCCCGTTCGATGGCCGACATCCGCGAAGCGGCCCTCGCCACGCTGGCGCCGCCGCCCGACCGCCGCGACGAATTCGAGGCGCATTTCCGGAGCCATTTCTATGGGGATGCCGCGGCGCTGGTCGAAGGCGAGGCCGACGAGGAAACCCGCATCAAGGACGATGGTGCAACGGGCGAAGAAGAAATCGAAGTGGTCCGCCAGGAGCAAGGCGGCGAACTGTCTTCGGCCAGCGAACAGTTGAGCGTCCGCGAGTTCCATCGCGACAGCGACGGGCTTGCCGCCTTCCGCCGCAAGCTCGCCACCGCTTTGCCCGCGCGCCGCTCCTTCCGCACCGTACGCACGCATGCGCGCGGCAAGCTCGATCTGCGCCGTTCGCTTAGGGAGATCGTCAGCGCCGACGGCGATATCCCCTCGCCGCTGCTGCGCCGGCGGCAGGCGGTGCCGCGCAAGCTTCTCATCCTCATCGATGTATCCGGCTCGATGAAGCTCTACACATCGGACTATCTCAAGCTGGCGCATGCGGCCGTGCAAGGCGCCGACCGGGCGGAGGTCTTCACTTTCGGCACGCGGCTGACCCGCATCACCTCGCCGCTACGCATTCGCGACCGCGACCAGGCGCTGGCCCGCGCCGCTGCCCAAGTCGACGACTGGGACGGCGGCACCCGTATGGGACCGACGCTGCTCGCGTTTCTATCGGTGCCGCGCTTCTCCGCCTTTGCGCGCGGGGCGGCAATCGTCATCCTGTCGGATGCGCTGGAGCGCGGCGACCATGCCGAGCTGGAGACCGCGATACGCCGGCTGAGCGCCCGCGCCTTTCGGCTTTCGCTGGCGACGCCATTGGCCGGCGATCCGCGTTTTCGGCCGGCCACGGCAGCACTTCGCACCATCCTGCCGGTGCTCGACGATCTGGTCGACGGCTCCTCGATCGCCGGCCTCACCGATTTCATCCTGTCGCTCGCCCGCCCAGCCCCGGCGGCCGCGGCAATCTGGAAAAGGGTTTTGTGATGCAGAAAGCGATCGACGCGCATTTCCACATCTGGCGCCGAGAGGACCAGCCCTGGCTGGTCGGACCGATGGTGCCGCGCATCTTTGGCCCTTACGAGCCGATCCGCCGCGATTATCCGATCGAGGAATTCCTCGCCGACCAGCAAGGCTCGGGCGTCGAGAAGGCGGTCTATGTCCAGACCAACTGGGCCAAGGAGGATTTCGAGAACGAGGTCGCGTTCGTGCAGAAGACCGCGGAAGAAACCGGCTGGCCGCACGCCATCGTCGGCTATGCCGACATGACCGTGGACGACGTGCGTTCCCAGATCGACCGGCTGATCAAATACCCGCTGCTGCGCGGCGTGCGCATGCAGCTGCACTGGCACCAAACGTCGGCCTTCCGCTTCGCCGCCTCGGCCGATCAGGTCATCGACCCCAAAGTGCGGGCCAATGTCGCGCGGCTCAAGCATTACGGCCTGTCCTTCGACCTGCAGCTTTTCCCCGCCCAGATGAAGGATGGGCTGACGCTCGTCGGCGAGAACCCCGAGACCAATTTCATTCTCACCCACGCCGGCATGCTGACCGACATGGAGCCCGAAACCACCGAGGCCTGGAAGGCAGGCCTGCGCACG
The DNA here is from genome assembly GCF_040319065.1 of Mesorhizobium sp. M0968. Lineage (NCBI taxonomy): Bacteria > Pseudomonadati > Pseudomonadota > Alphaproteobacteria > Hyphomicrobiales > Phyllobacteriaceae > Mesorhizobium > Mesorhizobium sp. M0968. The sequence continues at coordinate 1,155 of NZ_JAMYNL010000055.1, read as the reverse complement.
CTGTCAGCGGCGCCCAACCTCTATGCAAAGCTGTCCGGCCTCGGCACCTTCGTCCACCACAACGACCCGGCGCTGATCGCCTATATCGTCGACAACGCCATCGACATCCTCGGCAGCGGCCACCTGATGTTCGGCTCGAACTTCCCGATCGAGAAGCTGTGGACCAGCCATGCCGAGCTGATCAGGGCGCACCGGGAGGCGGTGGCGAAACACGGCGCGGCCGCCGAGGCCGATATTTTCTGGAACACGGCGGAGAAGGTATATCGGCCGGTGTAGCGCGCATCCCTTCTCCCCTTGTGGGAGAAGGTGGATCGGCGCGTAGCGCCGAGACGGATGAGGGGTGCTGGAAGAAACTCGGCGGAGAAAATCCCAGCGATTTGAAGCACTTACGTCTCCAAGGCCGCGATCCGTCCAGCACCCCTCATCCGACCGAGCTTCGCTCGGCCACCTTCTCCCACAAGGGGAGAAGGGAAGGCGCCGCGCCGCGCCTCACCTCACTTGACCTCGAACTGCGGATCGACCGGGATCTGCAGCGCGGTGACCATCTGGTTGGTCTGCCCGGCCAGCCCGATGATCGAGACCAGCTCGCCATGCTGCGCGTCGGTCATGCCCTTGGCGCGGGCGGCAGCCGTATGCGAATGGACGCAATAGGAGCAGCCATTGGCGGTCGAGACGGCGATGTAGATCATCTCCTTGGTCAGCGGATCGATGGCGCTGTCGGCGACCATCACCGCCTTGAGCTGTTCCCAGACCCGCTTCAGCGACGCCGGATCATTGGCCAGCCCGCGCCAGAAATTGTTGACGAAGTCGGATTTGCGCGTCGCGCGGATGTCGTCGAATACCGCCTTGACCGCCGGGATTTTTTCCACCTCGGCATCGCTCAGAAGTTTCGTCGTGGCCATGGCTTGGTCCTTTCGTTTGGATCGTTATGCGAGGTCGTTGAATCAGGTCGGGAGAAAAGGCGGCTAACCGCCTTGGATGAATCAGCAATTGACGCGCTGAGGCAAGACCGTAAGGCTGGCCGAGGCCCCTCACCTTCGTCATCCCTGGGCGAAGCAGGAGCGAAGCTCCGTCGCGGAGACCCTGGGATCCATATGTGGACGGCGCCCTGCCTGCAACGGTTGTTTTGCGTCGTTTTCGATCGCTTGCGTCCAT
>NZ_JAMYNL010000054.1:0-14375 GCF_040319065.1 Mesorhizobium sp. M0968 | reverse complement strand
GCGCTGGCCAGAGCCGAAGACGAGGCCGCGCGCGCTGCGCTGGTCGAGGCCGAACTGGCGGTCGCCAGGGCCAAGGCATCGGATGGCCAAAACACCAGCGCGTTGGGATTACCCCGCTTCAGCTTCACCAAGCGGCGGTCGTTTCCGGTGATGAGGACGCCATGACGGTTGAATTGGTGTGCTCCAGGGCCGGTATAAAGGTTATCACCACGCCGCTGGCTGCCGCGAAATATCGCGCTCGGGAAACAATCGCCATTGCAACAATCAGCGGTCTGGTGAACCGCCAAACCGCAATTGGCGCCCGCAGAATATTGGAGGTTCTGGCTAACGCGGATTTCGCGCCAATCACGAGCCCTCAGATCAGAGCAGCGGAATTGCTGATGACACACAAAGAGTTCAACCAGCGGTTCGATCCAGAGGATCTGACGAAAGCCATGGCGAATCTCTATCTGACCGCCGAAGAGGACGCTAAGGTCTATGCGCACGCGCACAAGCTGCCGTTTTTCAAGGCGCTCGCGATAGCGTGGTTTCGGAGCACTAAAAAGCGGCGCACGCCAATCCGACTTGTTGCCTAACCCGCGAATTTTGCAAGCGCCTTTGGGCCGAACACTCAAAGGTTCAAAAGGGTAGGGGCCGCTTGCGCCCCTCGCTCTGTTCAGCCACTGTTTTGAGTGCTGTTCAAACGGTGTATTGGCCTACTGGTGCCGCACGAGGAGAAACCCTTCGACGCCATGCGGACTATTCCGCTGGGCACTCGAAGCCGAGATAGTGGGGATCGATCCAACGGCCGGCGTTAAGAACCCGAGTCGAGCGGCGGGTTCGAAGCTTGGACCGAAGACGACGTCGAAGCATATGAGATCCGCTGGGCGGCGGGCACCAAGGAGCGCGTCTGGCTGCACGTCCTGTCCAGCCGGCGTTCTGCCGAGCGAGGAGGCAGTGAACCTTCTTATGGGCTGCCCGGTGCATGAGGGCGAGGCGCTGGCTAAGGCGATTATCGAGACGGTCGACCGGCTGACCCGGAGTCATCATCCGGGCCAGCGCTCCCAAGATGAGATCAGTCGTAGACCTTGACGATCCTGCGCGTGCTCGGATCCACCAGAACGGTCCGGTTGTCGACAACGACATAACGGTATTTGACGTTCGGGACTTCACGAAGCTCGACTGTATCGGGAAGAGTCGAGCCGATGTTGAGCTCCACTCCAGGAATTTTCACCGATGCGAGAGGCTGCTTGTGCACGTATTCCTTGATGACGGTTTCCTGCTGCGGTTCGATGACCACGTCCTGGGCGGCAGCGGCACCAACGCCGGCCAGCAACAGAAATCCCGCGGCTGCGGTGGAAAGATGCATTCTCATAGCCGTCTCCTTGTTGGAATTTGCCGGGACGCATCTTCATCGCGCCAAGCTCACCACAACGCAAGCCTACCAACGAACGTTCCTCCGCCGGGGCTTAGGTCTTATACCGCCGGACCTAAGTCGGAAGTGCTAGACGCAATGGCCTGAACAAGGTGTCGCGCGGAACCGCGACTTCGTCGTCCCGTTGTCACGTGAACTCATGGAAGGAGAGACGGCTCATGGAAGTTAGTGTCCACCAAGCCCGGTGGTTGCTTGGATCGGTTTTCGCCGTCTCCATTACACTATTGGTGGTAGGAGCGGTCGCCTGAAAAATGACGCTCTAGCCCCGAAGTTGGTATCGGCGCAAGAAAAGTCCCTTCATTGCGCTGATAGGGTCCGCCGGCCTTGCTGGATTTGGCAGGCGGGCCCTTAGTTCTCCGGGCGCTCGCGATCATCGCCGAAGCCAAGCAGCCAAGCAAAAAAACCTAAAGCTTCGGCCTTAGATCAGCAACCAAAAGACGCGCTTCTCTCAAAATCGAGGCACGATCGAGCCCGACCAGAGATGCGATGTCGTGTATTTGCTGCTCGGTTGCTCCGGACTCCCGGGCAAGTCCGCTTACGAATTCTGGATTCAGGCGGGCTCGCCATTGTTCCTCTGACATCACACCAAATGCCTCGTGTTGGACCAAGAGTGCGATGGTCGCTCCTAAGCGTCAGCGGCCATGTTTTTTTGCTGACGATCCGCCATTGTACGCTTTCGGACAGATTTCTGCCAGCGGGCCGGGAAAGAAAGGCCTAGCTCTCATCGTCGAAACCCAGCAGCGAGGCATGGCGTATATATTTGTGCTCGCCGCGGAGGTGCTTGACGGAGCCGATCAGCCTTGGCTTGACCGGTGCGTGCCGGCCGCTTGTGTACGGATTCGTACTCATGCGGACTTAACGCCAGATATTATTGCGAGAGACAGGGATCAGGAGGATATTTGGCCATCGCTTGCTGACATCAGGGCGCAAGCGACTGAGAGATGTGCGTGCTCTTGCCCCGACGGGGAGGCGACGAGCATGGCTCAGCTCCAGCAATCAATCATTCGCAATCGTCTGCTGATGTCTTTGTCGCCTGACGACTTTGCACTGGTGCAGCCGCATCTTGAGGCGGTCACATTTGAGTTGCGAGAACATCTGTTCAGAGCCGATCAAACAATCGCGCATGTGACCTTCCCAGAATATGGCATTGCATCAATCGTCGCCGACACCGGGGAAGGACGGTTTGAGGTCGGCATGGTGGGATCGGAGGGTTTGGTGGGTACAGCTTTGGTGCTGGGCGTGGACCGCACGCCGCACTCCTGCATGGTTCAGGCTGCGGGCGAAGCATTCCGCATTGGAGCCGGAGACCTACACGCTGCGATGGACCAGAGACCCGCGTTGCGTGCGCTCCTTCTGCGCTTCGTGCATACCTTTATCGTTCAAGTCAGCCAGACGGCCTATGCCAACGCCGGCTACTCCATTGAGGAGCGGCTGGCGCGATGGCTGCTCATGACGCATGACCGGCTGGAGCATGATGACATGCCCCTCACACATGAGTTCATGAGCATCATGTTGGGTTCGCTTCGGCCCGGCGTCACGATTGCGGTGCAGATGCTGGAGAGCGTCGGCGCGATCAGAGCCACGCGTGGAAATACCACGCTTCGGCATCGCGAGAAGCTGGAACAGATTGCTGGCCAGTCCTACGGCTTCGCCGAGAAGGAATACTCCAACGTGTTCCAATTCCCGATCAAGCGAGAGAGATGAGTGGCGCCTTGCGCTATTTCCTGAATGTTCGCTATCGCGGTCGGATGATACCTGACGCCGAAGGCGACGAACTGCCCGACGATGAGGCTCTACGCGCCCATGCGCTTGCCAATGCGCGGGACCTCGTCTTCCGCACACGCATGTACACGATCCGCAGCTGGTTCGACTGCAGTTTCGAGGTCACCGACGAGAGCGGCAGAGTGGTCCTCGTAATGCCATTCGACGAGGTGCTTGGGCCAGCTTAGCCGGTCCGAAAACGCGACTGTTCGGTATCGAAGCCTTGAAGGCCGCAACAATCCCTGCCTAAAATCTTGGCTAAATACAGGGAGGAATACATGGCCCGCTAGCCCTTCTCTTCCCTGAAGTCTTGCAAAGAGGCATGCCGCAGATCTTCCTCGCCGCGCAAGTGCTTCACGCGGCCGATCAGCCCTGGCTTCACCCATTGCGTCGCCGGCCGCTTCATGCCCTTCGGCGCAGGGCCTGCGTGTTCCTAGACGCGCTTCCAAAGCCGCTCGCGGATCTCGCGGCTTGAATTTATGAAGGCCGAGCCAACATATTTGCGCGTGCCAATCTCCCCAATTAGAGCGAAGGCTGGCTTGCCGGGTTCACGCTCGACGCCCAGCAGTTCGAATTCCCCGATCGTATAGCTTTTTATTTTCAGCCAGTTCGTGGTCGGGCCGCTGCGATATTTGCTGTCGCGACGCTTGGACACCATCCCCTCGAGGCCTGTCTGGTCGACGAGATGATAGATAGCGTTGGCATCACCGGGGAGCGCCTCGCTGAACTGGATGCGGATGTCGGCGGGACGAGGCCGGCCAGGATCTCTCGCGGATTCTTCCAGTGCCATGTCGCGCAGATCGTGGCCGTTGAGGTGCAGCAGGTCGAAGGCGACGAAATAGAGATCGTGCTGACGCCGCGTGATTGCCTTTCGCAGTTCGCCGAAGTCCGACAGGCCCTTGTCTTGAGGACGATGATTTCGCCATCGATGATGGCATTCTCGACGTCCAGCAGCTTGGCCGTTGCGGCCAGGTGGCGGTATTTCGACGTCCAGTCGAGGCCGCGGCGGGTGAAGATGCGAACGCCGCTGGGGTCTATGATGATCTGTGAGCGGTAGCCGTCGAACTTCACCTCGTGGTCCGTGCGGCGCCGTCTGGTGGCTTGGCAACCAGCTTGGGTCCATCGGCGGAATGAACTCGAGGCGAGCCGCCGGTACTTACAATTTTACGCACCCAGTCAATACTCGGCACAAAGCTTATATTAGCCAGAGTGAACGGAACCTGATTCCGCATGGCTGTCGCAACGAAAGTAGCTTGCCAGCGTTGCCATTGATCCAAAAAGAAGGAGCAATCCGGATGGCCGACGACAAGCGCAAACGAGATTTCCGCGACCGCAACCGCGTCTCGGCGGACGAGGATTATGAGGTCGAATATTTCGCGACGGAGAATGGCATTACGCCGGAGCAGGTCCGGGAGTTAATCAAAGCGACCGGCAATGACCGCGCCGCTTTGACAGCGGCTGCGAAGCAACTGAGGACCGTTCTGGAAGGAGGCCCGCTGATCGCCAGATAGTTGGACATTCCCGATGGCGAGGGGCTTTGTTGACGGACCTTTTGATCTTTCATCACTCCGCTCCGCCAGCACGGCGCCAGCCTTCATTCGCTGTCCGCGCAGCCTTGCAGTTTCCTCTACGCTGGCCGCCCTAAATGCAAAAAACCGGCCGCGCTTTCCGGCGGCTCTGGTCCGACACTCAATGGCGGCGCCGCGCCTAGCGCTCCAGCGGTGGCTTGGAGGCCAAAACAAGGGCGTCCTCATCCTCTACGCCGGCCACGTAGTTTGCGATTATCCGAAATGCGAGAGCCTCACGTTGGTCATCAGATTGAGCGTTGACCGTCAACTGATCGAACACGCGGCCCAGTAGGGCTTTCTTAGGGGGTGAAAACACCAGCTCGCTCAGCGGTTCGACGAATCGGCATGACACGGCCCCCTTCCTTGCGCAGGTAATCCTATTCGGAAATCCCAGCAAAAACAAAGCCCACCGCGCTGTTGGGCACGGCGGACAATCAAGCGCTGACACCAAGCTTAGGGACTTCGGGGGTTGGGCTTGCCTGGCGCCAGATAGCGGGGAGAACTTGCTGCGGCGTTTCGCAAATTCGTCGCGCCGCGCTACCGCCCGGAGCTTTATTACATGCGTGGCCCGGGGCCAGCCACCGCCCGCCGTATGGGCACGCCGCGGCAAAACCAATCCATCGACCACTACGCCTAATTTGCCTCGCGGACGGCTGACGCTCTCGCCCGGAGTGCCGTTCGCGCCGTTCCGTACCGGTCAATTCAGATCAATGAAGGGACGATCTGATCATGGTTATAATTCATGCTGCCGCCATTGGTCCATTTCGCAGGTGGTTACGCCTCCGCGCCGAGCGAAAAGCTCTCTTGTCGGCAACGGACCAGTTGAGCCGTTTACCCGATGACGTCCTTGGCGACATCGGCATCTCACGTGACGAAATCATGTGCGATTTGCGAAGCCGCGCCATCCGTCATGCGGAGGCAGGCGCGGCCGGCACGACGATCGAGCGCACCAGGATCGCTTCGGCCTCGATCCCGAAACGGTTGGCCGCCGGCAGTGGCTACGCCTCGGCCGAGATCCCCTTTGGCTGGTCCACGAGCGCGATCGAGCCTTACATCGCGGCTTCGACAAGCGGCGGCGCGCGGACGGGACCTTCGAACGGCACTACACCTGCGACCCCAAGGACTGAATGTTGACCGACGGGAGCTGGGGAGGATCTCAAAATGATCATGTCAGTTGTTAAGTCCCTCGCGTCTGTGACGCTCGGCACCGTGCTGATCGCAATCAGTCCGTCGGTTCGTATCTTGCAACGCCGGTAGGATCTGCCAAGGATACGCGATCCTGATCCGATGGAGCACGGGATGCCAAGCCAAATGAGAAAGCTGACCTTGACTGCGGACCATGTCGCGCGGGTCCACAAGGTCATTCAAGACCAGGGTTTGACGGCAGGTGCCGAGCTACACACCGATGCTGACTACGACCGCTGGGTCGAGCAAATGATCCGAGCTCATCCGGCCCCGAAGGTACCGACCCGCCTATTCGCTTACGGCTCGTTGATCTGGAAGCCGGAGATCGAGCACATCGGTGAGCAACTAGGCGCTGCTCGGGGTTGGCATCGTGCTTTTTGCTTCCGCATGACCCGTTTTCGGGGCACGCCAGAGCAGCCCGGCCTTATGATGGCCCTCGATCGTGGAGGGCAATGCCGAGGCGTCCTGTACGACCTACCAGAGGACAACCTCGAACGCCAATTCGGCAAATTGTTTCGACGCGAGTTCACCTACAAGCCGGCCAATAGCATGCCCCGCTGGATCACGGTCGAGACCGCCTCGGGAGCCAAGCCGGCGTTGACCTTTGTTATGAACCGCGCCTCACCTCTTTATGCCGGTCGTCAGTCACTTGAAGCAGTTGCCGATGTCCTGGCCCGGGCCTGCGGTCATTGGGGCACCGGGGCCGAGTACTTGCTCAACACGGTTTCTCACCTCGAAGCCAAGGGGATACGCGACCGCAACCTCTGGCGGCTTCAACGCCTTGTGGCGGAGTTGATAGAGCGAAACCCGGCGGACGTTCTTTGAGCCAACGGAGCGGTCATTGCGCACTTCGCTTCAAGCGTCCGCAGTTGGCGCTTCCCGTCGGTTAATACACCTGAGCCGCAGAACGCCAGCCATCAGGGTCGAAGGACTGGCTGGGGTGGAATTTTTGCCGCATGATGTCGGCAACTGAACAAGTAGTTGGCGCCAATTCCGGGCATTCCGGGGCCGCTTTAGGGGTCGACATTCACGCTACAGGCGGGTCGACGTCTATAATGCTTTGATCGGGTTGGGATGCAGTCATGACCGAAAGCCCAAAGATCAATATTCGCTCTTCTGAAATCGACGACCTCCCAGCTCTAAGTCGCCTGATTTTCAGGACCATCGAGACCAATAGCGGCGTCTACCCTCCACGCGTGATCGCATTCTTGAAGCAATTCCACTCTGAGGAAAAGGTCTCGCAGCGCATTGAGATAGGTGTGACACTCGTTGCGGAACAGGGTAGCCACTTGGTCGCGACTGCAAGTCTTGACGGCCAGGAAATCACGGCTGTCTTTGTTGATCCTGATAGACAACGATTTGGATTCGGGCAGCTGTTGATGCAAGACCTGGAGGAGCGGGCTCGAACAAACGGTCTCAGAGAGACGATTCTAAGCGTCTCACTTGCGTCCAAGAAATTCTACGAGCGTCTTGGCTATCAAATTGTCGAAGAGCGCATCAAGGATTTGGGCGATGGCCAATCGCTCAAATTCTGGAAGGCCAAGAAGAGACTCATTTCTCCAACCGAATGACGGCTTTCGATCTGTCGTGCCGCGGCAGGGACGTCGGACTCAGGGTCAAGGCTTGCCGTAGAATTTCTCCCCACGAAGGAAGAGAAGGGTGGTCGCATCAGGTCGTAGCGCGAACGGCAGCTTTGGAGAAACGCCATGAAGATCAGCAACTGCCGCGTTGTGCCGGTTCGGAACTGGGTGGACCTGGGGGAGGATCGTCAATCAACCTTGGGTCTGTTGCATAAGATTGCAGTCTGGAACTCAACGGCGGCTCATTGGTTTTGCGGGTTCAGCTCGTGGAAAAGGTCCGTCGGCCTTCCATGAATGCGGATTTCCGCATCCCTACCTCGATTTGGTCGATGACCGCCGGACAGGCGAGGCGGAACCGTATCTCGACCGAGAGCACATTCGCGCGCATGATTTCGACGAACGCGGGGATCTTTTCATCCGCACTGAGAAATTGCATTTGACGGATGCAGTGGCGCTACGCTTGCGGAGCCCTGGGGTGTCTCCACGTGGAATCCTTCGTCGTGAGCCGATGCTATTGTGCAAATTTCGCAGCACTCAGGGTGGTGGCTATATCGAGAGTGGTTGAAGGAGAGCGGCGAATGAGTTTTCCGGCGGAGCTTGGCGAAAACTTTCTCGGATCGCTCCTCATCTCGTTGGCCAAGGCACGTGCAGCCCTGAACCGGGAGGTCGAGCGGGGTCGCTAATGTTTGATCCACGGCGCTCAATCCCGTACGCATTGGCCGCCTTCGAAATTCGGGCCTTGGCAGGGTTGCCCGCCGGGCGTCCTGGTCACACCTTTCTGCAGCTTGCTATGGGGCGAGCCTCTTCGCAAGCACGCCAACGATTGGGCGAAGATCAACGACGAAGCCAAGTACTTGAAGGAAGACTGGCCGGGGCTGTTCTCTAAGCGCGGAACACTCGGTGAAGTCACGGGTTATAAAAACGGTTTGCAGCCTTGAAGGGTGTCCCGGCAATCAGTGGCATCGATCGCGGCCCGCGTCTGACGCTCGCCCCGATACTGCCGCATTAAACACAGAAACCTACCGAGATCCCAATTTGACTTTTTCCCAGCCATCTGCGGCAATAGACTCTGTTCCCCAATGTGCCGCTACGTGCGGCTGGCTATGTTCGAAGTGCCGGCCTCCCAGGTTCGGATAGAAGGAGTGGCCCGATTTGTGGCGTGCAAGATCTTTTCCCATCGCGGCAAGGACTGCTTTTCTGGTCACACTGGCCGGAGTCCTCGTACTCGCGCTCTCACCGGTGTGGCTTCTGCAGAATTTTGGTTTTGGCTTTACCTCTCATGATGACAAGCTCAATCACGCCGCAGCGTTCGTCGTGTTGACGGCCATCGGCAGTCTTGGTTGGCCAGAGCGCAGGGCAAGACTGATAATTTTTCTCGCCCTTACCGGCGCCGGGATCGAGATCCTGCAGGGCACGCAAATAATAAGTCGCGACATGGACATATTCGACTGGTTTGCCGATTGTGTCGGCATCGCGTGCGGCCTCGCGATTGCAAGCTGGACAAAGAAATTAGCTGGCGGCCTCTCTTAGGTCTTATCCTGGCGAGTTCGCGCTGCTGCGAAGCAATGTGGCGGCGAGGAAGATTTGCGGCATGCATCCTTGCACGACTTTCGCGAGGAGAATTGGAGAATTTCACGTCAGTTGTGCTTCTCGACGAAAGCCCCGCAGGCGGGTGACAGCTGCTCGATCATGCTCTGAAGGTCGCATTTGCCGATCGGTGTTATTGGGCTAAGCCGTTTGTAGTCAGCTTGCCTCGAAGCCTATATATCCGTGTCGAACTTGCCCGCCGGTCGAGCTGAAGCTCTACGCATCCTACACGACGCCGATCGATGAGTAACGGATGATCACCTCGTGCTGACGAAAGCGTCGCTCGAGGTCAGCACGGCGTGTTCGCAAAGCCCGCAGATCAATTTCCTCCGTCATCACTTCGAAGATGACGATTTCATCGTTGCTGCACTGGTCGCCTTGCCGCCACACCCCTTCTGCAGGTGCCTGCAAAAAAGCTGTGACACCGCCTGTTTGGGGAACGGTCTGCCGGAATTGTCCGCCCGAGGTAAGAGGATTTGAATAAGATACATGATGAAACCCGACGATCCAGAACGGTCGCCGTGCCTCTTCGTTCCTCATGATTTGCTCTCGGTGTCAGAGCTAGGCGCCATGCGCCTATAAGTCACGGTCGGCCGTGTTCGGCCTGGGACCAATGCTCGCCCCGAACATTTGCAAGATAGTTGTGAATGTCGGTGGCAGCCACCGCTGCGTGGCCGAACGCTACGGCAAGCTGATTGATCTCGTTGACAACATCTCCGGCTGCATAAAGTCCGCGGACCGCGGTGCGCTGGCGCGAATCCACGACGAGATTGCCCGCTTTGTCACAGCATCCACCAAGGTCGACCGCAAGCCTCGAGCGGATGGTCGAGCCCATCGCAGGGTAGATGGTCTCAAACGAGAGCGTTGCGCCGTCGATGAGTTCCACTACCGCCTCCCGGCCCGTGGCGCAAACGGCATTGGGTCTGCAGACGCCGATCTTGATGCCGGCCCTCGTAAGTTTGGTACGCTCTTGCGGGGAGGGCTCGGATGGATCAGTAATCAGGAGGGTCACATCCTGAGTGAAGGTGCGCATGAACAACGCCTTTTTTACCGCGTGTTCGGCTGGTCCGATGACGGCCACCCGTTTGTCGATGGCTTCATAGCCGTCGCAGATAGGGCACAATCGCAAGACGCCAGCTTGGATCATGTCGGTAGCGCCAGGACGATCCGGGAGGATGTCAACAACGCCGGTAGCAATGAGCACCGAGCGGGCACGAATGGGAGATAAAGCGGCCGCTAAAAACCCAGCCTTCGTTTTGCGAAGGGATACGATCGTGTCGTGGACCACGCTTGCGCCGAATCGAGTGGCCTGCAGTTGAAGGCGGCCAAGCAGGTCAGGGCCGGTGATGCCGTCTGGAAAGCCTGGGCAGTTGCGCGTCAAGGGAATCCACTTTGCACGGCTTTCATCTGCGTCGACAACAATTACTCGCCTTCGAAATCTTCCAAGGTAAGTCGCAGCCGCGAGCCCGGATGGCCCGCCACCTACGATGAGGCAGTCGAAGCTTCCTTCATTGCGGCTCGTGTCCCGGTTGACCATGCAGAAATCCTGAAACACAAGGCTGCCCCGCGAGGGGCACAGCCGTACGCCGTTAAAGAACGCGGGGCAGCCCATTTGGTTACAGTGTGGAGTGCTCCCTAATCGCCGACAGTTCAGCTATTGAGATCACATCTTGGCTAAAACAAGCTTCGCCTGGTGAGGCATAGAGATAGTCGAAGTGGCGCGGGAGTTTTGCATCGCCAAAGCCTCTCTTATTGCGCAGACATCGCCTGGATTTGTGGGGAAGTCTTGCCGGTCAAATCAACGTCTAGCAGGCGTAGCGCAAGGTCGGGAACAACAGAATCGGTTCGCCGAGGCGCTCGTCGTCAGTGGCGCGGCATCACCGGGCTATCTTCGGCCGGATCGACATAGCGGCCGACGGAATTGAGGTAGGCGACAATTTGCCGCTTCAGGTGCCGACGGCAGCCATATGTTTGGTCGAGACGCCTCAATTGCGGCTGGATGGCTTCAAGGCGATGGAGAGAAAGATCGGCGTCGCCAATGACGTAGCCGAAATCCCCAACCGCGCAGATCTCGCACCCAAGGGCAACGATGTCCTGGACGAATAGTGGAATCTGGTCGGTTTTCATCTGTTTCATGCTCGTGACCCGGGTGCGTATAAGAGGCTACGCACCTGCGGCGCACCGCGCAACGGCAGAAATGCGAGCGTGCACGGCGTCGCGATCAGGTGTGACTTAGCTGTGGAGCATAGGCTTGGACGCCGCCGGGCTAGCCATTTTGCGTTGTAGGAATACTTTGCCGGTGCGCGTTATGACAGCACGATTTCGACATTGTCGCCTGTTGGCGCGTTGTCGCCGCCGGCCTGAGAAATTCGGCTTCGGCCGGCTGCCGGCTCTACGATCTTGCCCGGTAGATAGGCGGCGCGGTGTCGGGCGTATAGGTCAACACGACACGATTGCCACTGCACTTTGCGTGAGCTTGGAATCAGATCATCCGCCGTTGCGGCGCCTTCGGTCGAGTTTAGCCTTCAGCTTTCCAAGATCGAGCGGCTGATTGTGGTGGCATTGTGGATTGTGGGAATACGCATGGATCTCCATGCGCTCGCCTATTAGCCCTGAACTGTCCAGCCGTTTGCCGGACTCATCCCGGGAACCGTTCGGTGGTCCAATGGATCTTGCCGTCGATCTTCATTGGCTTCTGGATGATCAGCCGCTTCGGCAGGTGCTCCGGATGCACTTCGAGCAGCGTAATCTTCACCGTCGGCTTGCAGCGGCTGCAGTCGAACTTCAGCGTTAGTGGATCGACGCCACCACCATCATCAGGTCGGCGGAACGGCAGTAGGGGACGTTGCCGCAGCTGCATTCAGCCTTGCCGAGCTTATTGTGCCTTGCCCGGCGTGACATTGGTTCGTGCGCCATGAGAACAGAGAAGAAACATCTTCTTGGTCGTCAAGACTGGCTGTGGAATCTTTTGAACCAAATCTGGGCAGAGAAACTAACAATTAGCGACGAACTGATCCGTGTTCCCGGCGCAATAGAGCCCGTCGACCAGAGTTACAAAAATTGAGCTTCTTCGGGGAACAGTCTTTCTGTCTGCCTGTTGGATGTGCCAGCGCATCCCGCGCATTCAGACAGGAGAAAGAAGATGAAACGCATCCTTTTTGCTTCGGCCGTGCTGGCGGTGTCGGCCGGGCTTTCCTTTGCCCAGACGACGAGCGGAACTTCGAGCGGAACCTCATCCAACGGAACCTCGAGCACGACAACCATGCCCAGCACGACGGATCAGGGCACCGGCACGACGAGCAGCGGTACCAACATGTCCGGCGACCAGGGCACCGACGCGACCACCACCGGCGGCACCACAAATCAGAACTCGGCCAGAGACTGCGCGCCCGGCCAGCAGACTGGCAGCGCTCAGCAGGCGGCGCCTGGTCAGCAGGACACGACAGCCAATACCGCCGCGCCGGGTCAGGTGAAAAAGACCGACCAGGGTTGTTGATGGCACATCGGCTCGGCTGGCGAGCAAGTTGCCGCCAGCCGAGCATCAGTTGAGGAACCGTGCGCTTGAAGGCAATGCAGCGGCGAGACCGAGCCGCGTGCGCTCCGCCGCAATGATCGCGGTTCGGAACCCAACCCTGCGTGGGGATTCCTGCGGCGGAGTTGAATCGTGATCGTCGCGCAGCCGTACCAGCAGTGGCGCCAGCAGGCCCGCCGCGTGCGTTGGCGAAATACCGCATCCAATCGGGCGCGCGCCATCTTCGTTGCTCTGTCAGCTCGTCCTTGCGTGACCGGGTAATGCCGGACCGATTGGTCGAGCCTTTGTTCCTGTGGTGGAGGAACAAGGAGGGCCGTCCCAAGTTCGGGGCGACATAGCACCGCCGCCGATCGACTCGAGCGGCTGCTCAGCAACAAGAGAGGCACGGGATCATATGGCCGTTCAGATTCGACTTTCCGAGATCGACCACGCCCGGCGCGAGGATCGTGGCGACGGCGCTTGGAGCATCGCACCGGACTTGGGCTATTTGCGGCTAGCAATCGTCAATATCGTGTTCTTCGGCGCACCGGGCAGCGGAGATCGGAACTGGGTGCTGATCGATACCGGGTTGCCGACGTCCCGCGGCAGCATTCTTGCGGTCGCGGAAAAGCGGTTTGGCACGAACGCACGGCCGGCCGCGATCATCCTGACCCACGGCCATTTCGACCATGTGGGAACGGTTCTAGACCTCGCGAACAAGTGGGACGTGCCTGTCTTCGCGCATCCACTCGAGCGCCCCTATTTGGACGGAACCGCATCCTATCCGCCACCGGATCCCTGGGTCGGGGGTGGACTGATGGCTCTGCTTTCGCCGCTTTTTCCCCGCGGGCCAATTGATCTTGGCAACCGTTTGGAACTCCTACCTGCCGACGGATCGATCCCCGGAATGCCCGGATGGCGATGGCTACACACGCCCGGGCACGCTCCCGGGCATATCTCGCTCTGGCGCGAGGAGGACCGCTCGCTGATCGTAGGGGACGCTTTCATCACCACCGGTCAGGAGTCAGTCTATGAGGTCGCCGTTCAGGATCTTGAGATGCACGGTCCGCCGCGCTACTTCACGCCGGACTGGGATGCGGCGGAAAGATCCGTGAAGCACCTGGCTACCCTGAACCCGCACATGGTCATCAGTGGACACGGTGCGGCTGCTGCGGGAGTGGGCATGCGTCAGGCTCTTGACAGCCTGGCTGAGCGGTTCAGGGTGTTCGCCGTCCCGCCGAAATTGAAATTCGTGCGCGAGCCGGCGTCAGTCCAAGGTAGCTGAGGCTAACCGAGCCGTCGTTCTGAAATATGGTCAAGTTGGGCCGACTCTGTCTCTCGACCCGGTAGAGTTACCCCGTCGGGTCGCGCTCTCCATCGTCGCCGACAAACTCTGACAAGCGGAACAAACCCGGAAGGCGCCGGGTTAGGGCGTTCGATCGGCGTAGGGCGACTGCGGGCCAAGCGCCCCGAAATTCTGCGTCAGGAGAAGACGTCAGATGAAAACGAGTAACCCGAAGGACGCGTCCTCTCCGCCGGCGAGCCGACCGGCAAGAAGTTGTTGGAGCCCACACGGGTCGTCATCCGCCAAGACTTGGCTTCGATTCGCTCATCGGCCAAAACCGTGGAGGAGATCAAATGGCAAATCTGGGAAGATTGGCGATCGCGATGCTTGGCGTTCTGGCATACCAAAATCGCGACAAGCTCTGTGAATTGATTCCGGGAGCGGGGTATCTTAACCCAAACGACCCGCAACGCAGAATTCTGGC
>NZ_JAMYNL010000053.1:0-15155 GCF_040319065.1 Mesorhizobium sp. M0968 | reverse complement strand
TACTTGACGTCCCCACCGCGATTAGACAACCGCGAAGACAACCGTGTACCCGGCCAACGCATCTCCGAGCGCGAAGATACTTGACGTCCCCACCGCGATTAGACAACCGCGAAGACAACCGTGTACCCGGCCAACGCATCTCCGAGCGCGAAGATACTTGACGTCCCCACCGCGATTAGACACCCCCATCACTCTGCCAGCCCACAAGATTAGCGGCGTGCGCGAAGCAATCGAGAAGGCTGGCGCGCAGGTCCTTTTTCTGCCGTCATACTCGCCCGTCTTCAATCCGATCGGGATGGCCTTCTCGAAGCTCAAGGACTCCTGAGAAAGGCCGCCGTCAGAACCATCGATGAACTCTGGTCGGTCGGGGCTAACTGCCTCTCTGCGTTCAAGGCCGAGAAATGTCCGCACCGTTTGCAGGCAGCCGGCCATCACCGGGAATAAGTCGGATCTGCTCTGTCAACACACAGACCGAGAGTAATTACAGGCTATTGCTGTTCCGCCTTATTGCTTATGCAATTCCGATGTTCTAGTCCCCCTCGCTCAGCTTCTAGTTTTCCGCCCTTCAAACGAGGCCAAATGCGGATCCCAATTAGAGAGAATTACCTGGTGCAGGTTGCCAGGCAAGCTCACTCGCAGAGCGCCAACACGCTTTGGTTGCGGAATCATCAAGGGTCTGCCGAACCAAGCGAAGTGCAGCCCGACAAGCGCTACTGAATGGCCGTTCACGAGATACTCCAATAAAAACTTTGCGGGTAAGAACCGGATTAACAATCATTGAAGCTTTCACAACATTGTCTGCGACAAGGTCATGAACTGACGCGATTGGAAGGACCGTATATCCAATTCCCTGCCTTACCAACTCAAGGAGTGGTGACATAGCATCAAGCTCCAAGATAGGATGAAGTAAACGATTCGACCGAGTAGCCTCTCGATCAAGCAAACTCCTTACTCCATGTTGACGAGCGGGTAAGATCAATGGAATCTCTTGCAAGATGTCGAATGGACATTTGGCATCCTTAAAAAAAAGCGATTCTGGACCTCCAACAAGGTATAGATCTTCTACGAAGATCGCTTCACTGCAAACCGTTGCAGCCACCTGGCTTTCATAGAAAATTCCGATATCTATGCGCCCTGTGGCGAGTTGTTCTGGTACGTCCCCTGTGTACATTTCTATCACTTTAAGTGATGCTGCAGGGAATTCAGCTCTGAAACGTCTAGCCAAGTTGGCCATCGCCAATTTTGCGACACTTGGCGGCAAGCCTACATGTACGGTCCCGCTAGGACTTACTTTCAACTCTGCAATAGCTTCGAACGCCTCCTCCATCTCTGATAACGCGGCACGCCCGCGCTGAAGAAATATCTTTCCCGCTTCCGTCAGCGTAAGACCTCGCCCGTGGCGGAAAAACAAGGGCATCCCGAGCTCCGCTTCCAAGTGCCTAAGGCTTCGACTGAGGGAAGGCTGTGATTGGGAAAGCCGTGCCGCTGCCTTCGAGAGGCTACCCAGTTCAGCGATGATGATGAATTGTTCAATGCTGCGTAAGTTCATGACCGCGACCACTGTGTTTTTGAAGAACGCATTTCAACAGCTCCTGCCAATACCGGGGGACCTGAGTGCTCGAGATCTACGGACGCCTTTAAGTGCTCCCAGATGCTACCGTAGTGGACGCAGCGCAGGTTTACGATGCTTCGAAAAGTAGCCAACCATTTCAGCGTCGCCAACTCGATCGCATCGGACGCCATCGTTCCGTATCGCCGCCCCTACCACCGTGTTGTCGGGGTGGTCGGGGAATCTGTCTGCGGGAAGTCAACGTTGATCAACGCGATCTTCGGCCTGCTCGCCAAGAATGGCAAGGTGACTTACTACACCACTCCAGTGGGCACGATCATGGCAGAACAATTATGCCGGACTCCTTGAGGAGAGTTCCAACATCAACTCCTTGCCTTCCTGAGGATCCGGCATTGTCAACGCTTCGTCGAGTTTCTTATGAGGAGCAGATTATGAGAAGCACGCTACAATGGGATTGCAGCCCCAGAAGGTGGAAAAATGCTTCTAGTGATAGCACGGATTCATGTCAGCGTGGCTATCGTAGTAGAGTTTGGCCATTCTGCTGACTCTGGTTCGGCCTATCGAAAGACCCGAAAGGGCTCGAACTGAACATGCAGTTCGAGCGGCATCGCCCAGGGTGAAAGCTTGATCGATTGCTTCTGCCGATCTGATCACAAGCTCGGCAGCAGCTCCCGTGCCACTTGCGATCGTATGACGCAGGGCATGCGGCGGGTCGTGCGGTCTCACCTCATAAGAGCAGCAATTCGACTATGGTCGCAGTTCCTCAGGCTGGGCAAAAAACTAGTCAACCAAAGCCTTCACTCTGCGGATTGCTCACCCTCGATTCGTGCCGGTCGACAAGGCGTTTCGGTACTTCGGCCATCACATCACCGACGACGATCACGTGCTGGAGGCGGGACGGGGATTGCGGTGAAACTGTCGAAGCCGGACTTCGTCGGATGCGATGCCGTATGGAAAAAGAAGGACGCCGGGCTGGCGGCGCGCATGCTGCAGTTCCGGCTGACCAACCCTCTACCAAGCGCCGAGGACCACGGAGCCGCATCCGCAGCACCCCATCTATCACTACCTGCTGGATCGAGCGGCGGGACCAAGTCCGGTGCGCCGACGTGACTTACATCCCATGCGGCGCGGCCTCCTCTACCCCTTCGCCATCATGGACTGGTTTGGCCGCAAGGTCCTGGCCTGGCGGTTGTCTGACACCATGGACGCCGACTTCTGGGTCGCCGCGCTCGAGGAGACGATGCCGCCACGGCAGGCTCGGCATCTTCGACGGATCAAGGGTCGCCGTTCACCAGCTTCGCCGTCGCGACGACTGAAGGACGCGGGCATCCGCATCTCGATGGACGGGCGCGGCCGCTGATTAAATACGAATGCGTCTTCCTTGACGCTGTCGAGACCGGCAGTGAGGTGGGCGAAGGCATCGGTTCCTGGATCGATTATTTGAACGGTCGAAGGCCGCACGCATCCTTCGGCGGCAGGACACTCGATGAGGTCTATCGTACGGCAGAAATGACGGAGCAATTGGCGTACAAACAACCCGGATCCCCCCGGCGCGCCTTCGATCTGGCGGCCTCGAGCATCCGTGCCTTCAGCACGCCCAGTTCGAACTCGCTGATGCTTCCCTTCATGCCCAAGAGCAGACGATCATTGGGCAGGCAGGGGTTCACGCCATCGTGGTCGATGACCCGGGCTTCGACAAGTCCACACAACTCGAGCAGATGATGCCAGTCCCGCCCATTGCGTGCGAGCCTCGATGCGTCCAGGCACAACACGGCGCCGATCTTGCCCGCACACAACCATGCAACCAGCCGATCGAAGCTGGGGCGCGCCACTGTTCCGCTTGCTGATCGGCCGAGATCGTCGTCGATGACTTCGATATCGGCGAAGCCGCGCTGTCGCGCAATGTCGACCAGATCATATTGCCGTCGCTGGCTCTCCAGGTTGGTCATGACTTGCGACTGCGTCGACTGGCGCACATAGACGACGGCCTTGCGCTTCAAGAGCGCCGCTGGGATCAGATCAGTGCTGGTCATCGTCGAGCTCCTCGACGATGACCAGCGGCCTGCATGAGTCTTTGGGCGAGCGTCAGCAAGGCCTTCGCCCGCTCCACTTTGCTCATCCCCTCCAGCCTGTGGGGTTCGAATATCAGGCTCATCTGCCTGCCCGAGGTCGGTGCAGGCACGTTGTGCTGTTCATCGACTTTCTCCCGTGCGATTCCATTCTTGCTCGGGAAGTTTGCGGAAACAGCGACCGGCATGACCAGCCTCTTCAGATCAGACAAGGCGGTGAGATCAACCTGTGGCGGGCCAAATGTCATGCCCGCGCAAGCTGCCGAATCCACCATCCAGCCTGGAATCGATACGACAATGCCCGATGGGTATTGCACCCTGAGAAACTGGCCAGTTACCCGCTGCTCCGCACGTCGCACGCTGACCTTTCGGCCAAAATTTGGATGGCAGCGATAATGAACTTCCAGTTCGTCCCCGACATGGGCACAATGAACGGGTGATGGCTCTCGGAAGAAAGTCCTGGCTGTTCTGCGGTTCCGATCGCGGCGGACAGCGCGCTGCCGTTCTCTACAGCATGATCGTCAGCGCCAAGATGAACGATATCGACCCGCAGGCCTGGCTCGCCTACTCCTCGCCCGACTGCCCGCCTATCCGCCCAGGGCGAACTGTCGATGACCACCGCAAAGCCGCTCGCTCGCTACAGCGCTATCGAGAGCGCGCTCCGAGCGGCTTCGCTACCGCCCGAGCTACACAACCTGGGGGACGCGACCCATCCTGCCATCAAGAATCCAAGTGAAGGCACCTAGCTTTTCCGGAAGTGTCCAAATGCTCACCTGTGTCCGCTGCCGCTGCCTTCGTCCTATGGATACGAGTTTGCGGGTGCAGCTGGGAACACATCGTGGCAACCAACATAATGACCTTATTGATGGTGGCGAGTCCCTCCATATTCAGAAAACTGCCGGCAGGACGATTTTCCGATAGCTATCGACGGTGGGCTTACCGGAGGCCAGATGCATTTCCCCTTGAGCGCAGTCCATGATGATCGAAAACGCTGTCTCGGTTGATTCGTCCGCCGACGCACTCTTGCAGATTGCATTGGGTGCTCCCGTCTTGTCGCAGAGCACCCGTTTCAGGCCTCGCACGCTCAACTCCTCACGTGCGCAGACACGTTTGAGTGCCTCAAGTCGTGCAGCCGACGACGGATAAACGCGACTTAGAGCATTCTGATTTTCCTGACTCCGCATTGTAGGGAGCAACGAATTGTTGGTGTGCAGATAGGCATCTGACGGCGGTAAGAACTTTGCACCGCTCTTCGCCGACACTTCCGCGGCGGCGATTTTCCCCCGGCGGTCACCGATCAGGTAGGAACGGCCACCCGTATGCGGGAGCACCGCGAGCGCATCAGCGGCGGATTTGACGTCGGGCTTCGCCAACAATATTCGGCGGACCATTTGGCTTGGAATGCCGTCCCCATACCCGTTGAGCACGAGGTCACTGTTGACCAGCGCAAGACCATGCCGATTCATCCCCACCCAGCCGAGGCCACCGAATGAGGCGACAACGGCGAACTCGAAGCCATTGCGGGAGAAGTGCAGAAAGAGACCAAGTTCTGAATGCTTCTGAACGGGCGCATCCCAGTTCTGAGCAGCAATCGCGCCCGTCTTCGTCTTCAGTGCGATAGTGCTACATCCACTGTCACTGTTTCGCTTGAGGATTTCGAACCCACTACGCAGCACAAGATTGGGCACTGGCTGACCAGCACCCTTGGCGATGCCTATGATCTCCTCTGCCGTATCGGGCGATGCCGCCCGAACTGCCTCAAATGCCGCGACGGCGCGTCGACCTGCCACGGATCGAACGGGTGCTGGTAACGCACCAACGTCCCGCGCAAGAACGCTAGCGATCTCATCTTGGAACCGAGCCCCATGGGCAACGCCTCGCTCATAAGGCGTGCCGAACAGGGTCACTATCGGTATCTCCATTTTCTGCATCTCGAAACATGATCCGCAGGGGTGACGCGTAGGACACATAACTAGGTCCAGCGATTTGCCAGAGGGCGACCAGACCGCCGTACGAAGCCTGAAATTGGTACTCCAAACGAGTGCAGCCCGGCGCGCTTTGAAACCGCATATCGCTTCGGGCCTGCGAAAGTGGGGAGTGGCCTGTGGCTTATCTGACAGCGTGATGAGTCGTCGCTCATGGCAGGGCGCAGTCGCGCACCCAAAAGCAGTTCGGTCGGCCGTTGGCCCGCTGGTCTACCGCCGATCACCACGGCTCAACCCTCGCAGCGAATCGCCACCGAAACAAGCATGTTGCCAGCGACCAATGTCTAGCAGGCACGCATCCGCACATCGATTTCGTCCCCGCGGCTCCCACACGCCCCGTTGGACGGAAGCCGGCCCGATAATCATCGCCAGCTTCGAACTTACGCATCCTTGTGGGCTGTGTCAGAGGTACGCTCAGAGGCATGTCGCCGGCTAATGAGATCCTGGATTTGACCATCCACGCTGCAGCGAATGGTGGTCGCCAAATCGGCGCTAGACGTATTAGCCGACCCGGTTGTGATCCAATGTCTGTCTTGGCCTGAGTAGTCCACCTGTGCGCTAATGAGATGGATACCGCCCGCCGCAAATGCCGCTTCGAGCGTCGGCATCAGATCGTCGGGGCCCTCGATCCGCCGGGCTTCGATACCGTAGGCTTTGGCATAAGCGACAAAGTTGGGGTTTCCGAACGTCGTACCGTACTCACTGTACCCCTCGGCGGCCTGCTTCCAACGGATCATCCCATAAGCGTTGTCCTGCAGGACGAGCACTACAAGATGTAGGCCGAGGCGAAGTGCTGTTTCCAGTTCCTGTGAGTTCATCATGAACCCGCCGTCGCCGCATACCGCGAGGACGCGGCGTCCCGGATAGAGCAACGCAGCCATAATCGCGGACGGCAACCCCGCTCCCATGGTGGCGAGCGAATTGTCGAGGAGCAGCCTGTTGGCTAGCTTGGAGTGGTAATTTCGAGCGAACCAAACCTTATACATGCCATTATCGAGACAAACGATGCCGTTCTCGACCATGACTTGGCGCACGTCATGCACGATTCGCGGCGGGGTGAGCGGATAACGACACATCGTGGCCTGATCTGCGATACCTCTCAGGATCTCCTCACGCAGCCCGAGAAGTGCGCCGGCGTTAGGCAACCTTCCCTCGAGGCGGTCGGCAAGCAATCGAAGGGTCGGTCCAAGATCGCCCACCACCTCGGCATGTGGGAAAAATACCTCCTCGACCGTCGCCGGCAGGTAGCCCACATGCAGTACGGTCGGACCCTCCCGCTTCATCAGGAAGGGTGGCTTCTCCACGGTATCGTGGCCTATCGCGATAATGAGATCGGCGCGGTCGATCGCCCGGTGCACGTAATCCCGCTCCGACAGAGCAGCGGTGCCCATGTACAGCCCGGACTCACCTGACATTGCCCCGTTGCCCAGTTGTGTGTTGAAAAAGGGAATCTGCAGGCGCCTCTCAAACTCCGACAGCGCCTCGGATAATCGCGGTCGGCTTGCGGCTGCACCCAACATGACCAGCGGCCGTTTGGCCTGGAGGATGAGCTCGGCCGCACGATCCAATGCCTCGGCGGGCGCGACGGGCGTGTCGATGGGATAGGGCGGCACCATTGCCGAAACCGCCGCCATTGTCTCCGCAGCCACGTCTTGCGGGAGCTCCAGATGGACCGGCCCAGGCCGCTCCTGCTGCGCAACCCGAAACGCTTCGCGCACGATCATCGGAATTGTAGTGGGACTGAGGATCTGGTGGGCCATCTTTGTCAGCGGCGCCATGGTCGAGACCACGTCAACGATTTGGAATCGTGCCTGCTTCCTGCTTAGGATAGCCTTCTGCCCGGTGACCATGATCATGGGCATTGCGCCAAGCAAGGCGTAAGCTGCCCCCGTCGTGAGATTCAACGCACCGGGACCGACCGAAGACAGGCAGACGCCGGGCTTGCCAGTAAGCCGCCCCTGCGTAGCCGCCATGAACGCTGCCGCTTGCTCGTGGCGCGTCACCACCAGTTTAATTGAGGAACGCCGCAACGCTTCGACGAAATCGAGATTCTCTTCTCCTGGCACCCCGAATATTTGCTGCACATTCTCGTTGTTCAATGCGGATACAAACAGTTCGGCTCCGTTCATTGGTGTCGTCCTCGATTAATGATTACCAGCCTCTCGGCCGGATTGTCGGAGCAGTTTGCGCCTATTACCCCGCGCCTTGCCTCAACGGCTTTTGTAGCCGCTACCACTGCTAGCTGTCGTTGAACCTGCCTGTCGCAAGGTGATTCATGCAAGCTCGGATATTGATGGCATCTCCTCCTCATAAGAATGGCTGACAGGTTCTGCCGGCAGGCACGTTGGATGCCGATTACTGCTTCCGCACCGATCTCGAAATGGTGTACTGGTTGTCTGCCATAGGCGCGGAACACACGGTCCATTACGTTCTTCCGGGCCACCATTGTACCAATGCCTTTAGTAGCCTCGCGCACCGTACGCCGGCCTCCACGGTGACTCGCCCCCCGAGAGCAGGCATTAGTGGAATCAATGCCGTCCAGAGCAACGCCGGAGGAGGCGCAAGCATTGGTAGCCATTTTCATTTTTGTTTCCTTCTTCTGGGAAATGAAATCTTCAAGCTGCTCCGCTCAGTTGCTCGTGAAGGGATGCGGCAGAGCATCGTGGAAGGCGTGTCATACACCGTTGATATCAGGCGCATGATTGGGCCTATCGGTCGTAGAGGATCTGGATCGTCGCTGCCGCCTTCCTACCCGAAACCAGAGCAAAGTCCGCGTTGAGTGACCAGACAGCAATCGCGCCGGGACGCGGCGCACGTCTGTAAGGTCGAGAATCCAACGAGGCTTAAGCCGGTGGCACTGACGGGTGGCAGCGCCCACCAACGTAAGCGATCGATAGGGCCACGCCCCCACCATTCGACAATGCTGGCTGCATATGTCTGGATTACGAATTCGGCTGCCTCAAAATGGGTCCTCGAAGCTGATGAGCGAGTGAACCGAAGCGGGTCCGGGGCGCCTCTTCAATCTCCCTGATTATGGGGATGCCCATTAATCGGCGCCTTGTCAGTTAGATGCTTAGAGGGGCGCTGGACTACTCGAAACGACGACGATAGTCGTCATATTTTCTTGCCAGCTCCTCCGCACGGCCCTCGCACTCCTCAAGTGCTACTGCGTCGCAATCGTAGCCGAGCAGCTTGCGCATGACTTCTGCCGACTCCGCAGTGAAGCGCACGGTCCCGTCGTTTTCGATGGCTTCAATCCCGTCGAATTTCTGACATCCCTTGTTGATTTCGACTGCTTCGTCCAGTGCCAACCCTTCAGGCAGGTCGATCGAAATGCCTGCTGGAGTAATCCTGACGGGATAGCCCCCTACGAGACCCAATGGGCCCGGCGCATGAACGACGCGCTCCACGCGATCGGCGAGCGCGCGTACAACGGCTGTCGCCGACGCAGCCGTTACGGATTGTCCCGTAAGATCTCCCGCCCGCCGAAATTGTCCAGCAACGTTCGCGAAGATCTCATCGTGGTCCAATTCCTCAGGTTGGGTTCTCTGGCCTTCGCGATATATGGTCAGATGGTAGGGTGCTCCGTCCGTGGTTCCGGTGTTCGGCATACGATAGCTGACATAGTGCTGGGCAAAGAACCGCACATCGACCGCTTTCAAGTCGCAACCCAGAAGATGCGCGGCCGCCAGCCTGATACCCGGGACAGCATTCGCGACGTTACCGATGCCAATCGCTGGCGCGAGACCCTCTGCAGCGAGGGCGGCATTCGTTACATCAGAGTAGGATGCATTAACAACCACGCTCTCAAGCCCGGCCTCTCGCACAGCTTTCATCAGGCGTCGCACGAGAACGAGGTGCATCGGCGTCCATACGCCGCCGCGTGCTCGATCGATCTGGTGATAAGCATCGGGCGGCAATTGCCTTATGGTCCACCATGAATGCAATGTCGTTGCATTGAAAATGATCTTAGGGTGGAGGGTCGCCAGCCGCTCTGCCGTAGCCTCAATATTCATTAGATCCATAGGCACTACCTCAATCGTCGGATGGTGGCCGAGGTTTAGGGCCGTATATCTCGCCACATTGGCCCTTAAAGAGGCCTGCTGCACATTCCTTGCTCCAACATACAAATCGTAAGGCCTGCCACTTTGACTGAGCAAATCAAGAACGGCGCCACCAAGCACGCCGTGTCCAATTATCATGATCTTTACGCGGCCCTGCATCAAATTTCTCCACAACCATTGCTACATTGGAAATATGATAAGGATATCGCCGAATAGAAAGTAAATGTTTGTGAAATTTATGTTAATTTGTTCTTAACATTCCGGAACAATTAATTAACATCTCATAATGCTTTTTTACGGCTACATATGCGGCTCTGTCGACGTAGGCATATTTTTGTCAAAATGTGCGTCCAATTTGGGTTAAGGCATGAAAGTAATTGTTTTTCTTTAGCCGCATGACGTTTACGGCTTCGTCGCGAAGCTCAGAGCTTTACAGGCAGGCCACCGGGATTGCAGGAATGCAGAATATGTTGTCTTTGGTAAGTCCTGACGATGTATTATTGGAAATAAATCTGGGAGCGATTCAGGCGAACTTCCGGACCATATCAGCACTCGTTGGTCCACACGTTCGAGTAGCCGCTGTCATCAAAAGCGACGCCTACGGGCTTGGTCTTGTGGAGATTGCAAGGGCGCTCATTGACGCCGGCTGCGATCTGTTCTTTGTCGCCAACCTGAACGAAGCGCTGCTTCTGAGGTCTTCCCATGTAGTGGCGGCAGTTGCAGTTTTTTGCGATCAGTTTGCGAGGTATGGCCGATGCTATCGATCCAACGATCTCACACCTGTTGTAAACAATTGCGCTGAATTAGACGCCATTAGCGCGGAAGGGGAGACACAAACATATTTTCTCAACGTGGAAACGGGATTCTCCCGCCTTGGGCTCGCTTTTGTCGATGTGCGGCGCAGGTATCTTTCTGGCACTTTCGAAAGTTATCCGCCTTCGGTGGTGCTCAGTCATCTCGCGTGCGGCGAATGCGTTGCGGACGTGACTAACGTGCTGCAAAGGAACCGGTTTCAGGCAATCTATAATCTGCTTAAGCCCATCCGTGGTAGTCTCGCTGCTTCTTCCGGTGTGTGGCTGGGTAAATCCTACCACTTCGATATGGTGCGGGTTGGCTCAGCGCTGTACGGGCTCAACGACGCCGGCATTCAACCAAATCCGCTTCAGCCCGTTGCAAGACTCCGAGCGAAAATTCTCGACGTGCGCAATGTGCCGAGGCGGGAGGCTGTTGGGTATGGCGCGACATTTCGTACAGTCAGAGCCAGCCGCGTAGCGATCGCTGCGATTGGCTACAGGCATGGCCTTCCATGGAGCAGCGCGAACAAGATATCCGTTCGGATTGCCGGGCATTCGGCTCCCCTAATTGGAAAAATATCAATGGAATATATAACGATAGACGTAACGGACGTTCCTGAGGCGCATTGTGGTCCAGGTGCCTTTGTGGAATTGCTGGGCGGAGATTTCACGGTCGGTGATCTCGCAGCGGCCGCTGGCGTTATTCCACAGGAGGTGCTGACGCGCCTTGGCGCCGCTTGCACAAGACAGTATCTGAATTCTCCCTCTCCATCCGCGGTCTCCGTAAGCAGACCGTTTAATGCAGGTGCTCGGTCGCGCTAGAGTGAAGAGGCGAGCAAAGGACTCGCGCCTCTTTTCGCGAGTGTCACGCGAAGTGAGGATTTGACCCCTTTGGGCGAAGTTAAGATCTGACCCCTTCATTGTTTTGCTGCTTCGTTGGTTTCTGGCGTACCCATCCGGTGAAAAACTCAAAGGCCTGCTGCAAGGGATTTGGCGTTACCGGAGCTGGCGATCGCTTCCTGGCTCAGTGTCAGAGGCAGCGGACAGAGGACCTGTCCGATGACTTCGATCAATTGGACAGGAATATGAGGCACACTACCGCAAGCAGCTTAAGCCCCCGAGTAGGAACCGCGTCGAAGTTGGCGAGCTGGATAGCAAAGCTTCGGTACGAGGATATCCCGCCGGATGTCCTGCGCCATGCGAAGGCCTGTTTGCTGGACAGCGTGGCGTGCATAATAGGCGGCATGAGCAGCCAACCCTGTACGATCATTCGTGATGTTCTGAAGCAGGGGCATGGCGCGAGCGATGCTGTATCCGTTCCAGGCGCCGACCTACGGATGGGCGTACTAAGTGCGACTTATCTAGGCGCTCAGGCTGCAAATCTGCTGGATTTTGATGATACTCGCGGTGGGCATCCAGGCGCAACCGTTGTGCCGCCAGCTTTGGCCTTAGCGGAAGAGCGAGAGGCTTCCGGAGCAGATCTTGTGACCTCCATTGTCGCAGGATACGAGGTGTCCTTGCGTATTGGCCGGGCTGTGCAAGCTTCGCCTAAACGCGAGTGTGCGGTCCTTGGCTACTCAACATGGCAGACATTTGGTGCCGTCACCGCTGCGGCTAGTCTGATGGGGCTGACGCATACGCGTATTCTTAACGCGTTTGGACTGGCAGGTGCTCAGGCGCCACTTCCCAGCATCCGAAAATTTGTGGAAGGCGATCCTCCATTTTCTTGGATCAAGAATTGCTATGGCATACCAAGCGAGGTGGGTGTCCTTTCAGCGATGTTAGCTGAGCGAGATTTTATAGGGCATCGAGAAATCTTTGATGGCGACACTGGGTTCTGGGCGATGTCTGGTTCGGACTGCTATAAGCAAGAACTCGCCGTCGACAAACTGGGGGACCAGTGGCTTATCCTTGATGTGGGGTTCAAGCCTTATGCCTGCTGCCGTTGGACGCATACGCTCCTCGATTCCTTGCGCCTTCTCGCTGCCCGTTTGGCGGGGGAGGTCATCACTAAGATTGATGTTTACGGCTTTCGCGACTTAGTGCAAACTCTGAACAGCCCGCTACCTACCTCGATCATCGATGCTCAGTTCAACGCCCGCTATGTTGCAGCTCTTGAACTAACCGGTCGTTCACCGAAGTCTGGGTTGTTTGAGGCTGACCTGACCGATCCCGAGGTCATAACCTTGGCGGAACGGGTAAATCTTCACCACGACGCGACCACCGATGAAGCCTATTTCGGGAAAGGCATGTACCCCGTGCGTGTCGTCGTCACCTGCGAGAGCGGCGCCACATTATCTGCCAAAGCGGATTGGCCTTCCGGGAGCTCGGAAGCCGGAGGCTTTCCGGATGAGGAACTTGATAGGAAGTTTCTCAACATAGTCTCTTCAGTCTTGGGGTAAGCACAAAGCTGCTCGTGCAATTGAAATCATTCGTGATATAGAGAATTGGACCGCTCGTGAACTGAGCCAAAACTTGTCTGTTTAGAGTCCGCTCTGGTTTGAACTGCCCAAGGTTTTTGCGCCACATTAGGCCTCCAAAGCCACAGGCTGGCCTGCTGCCGGTTTCGTCGACACCGAGATAAGGTGTTTAACGGAACTGGAGAGTGGAAACGAGGAGAAGGAAGTTCAGCCGCGAGTTCAAGCTTGAGGCAGCCAGGTTGGTGAAGGATCGGGGCGTCGCGGTTGCCCAGGTAGCCCGTGATCTTGATCTCCATCAGAATGTGCTGCGCAATGGATCGTACGCCTCCGAGGAGGGCCGCTTTGCGGGAGAAGGGAGATGTAGCTGACTGTCGGTATGGATATCGCTACTGACAGACGCCAAGTCACTCGTCTCGACATTGTTGACACTGGGCGCCGACGCCGCTGGTCGGACGAGGAGAAGCTGCGGATCGTCGAGGAGAGCCATTCGGCTCCGCGGCAAGCATCCGCAACAGCGCGGCGTCACGGGATTTCCAACCCACTGCTGTTTGCTTGGCGCAAGGCGCATCGCGAGGATCGGCTCGGCGAAGGTGGCGTCTGCGGTTTTGTGTGCGCATTTCACAAAAGCCGGACAGGGTTCCGCTAATTCCCGGACAGTCGTTTCCCTAATGTCGAGACAGTTTGGCGGCGTCGGTCCTCGGGTGCCTTGTTGCGTTCATGGTTGATTGATTTCGCGGTTTTCGCGCCGGTAAAGGGGGCGCGGCCTTTGCTTTCGCATGCTGTCGCCCTGGAGCACGATGCGGTGGGCGTTGTGAACGATCCTGTCGAGAATGGCGTCGGCGACGGTGGCGTCGGCAATCAGGTCATGCCATCGGCCACCGGGGCCTGGGTGGTGACGAGGGTGGATTTGCGTCGATAGCGTTCCTCGACGATTTCGAACAGGTGGAAGCGCTGCTGGTCGGTGAGCGAGTGGGTTCCGAGGTCGTCCAGTAATGTTGTGCTCAACATTACTCGATTAGGACTAACCCGCTCCGCGACCGCGGAGCGGCAAGGGTGTGTGCCGACCGCGTAATCTGATCGCGTCGTCTGTCGCGCTGGTCGTGTGTCCACAACAAGCTCCAACTGCGTCAGCATGGGGGTGGCTGCTTGCAGCCCATTCCATCGGACAAAGGAGCTTTGTGATGACCCAACTTCGCCAGCGCATGAGCGAAGACATGGAGGTGCGCAACTTCGCGCTCAACACCCAGCTGTCGTATCTGCCACAGGTGTCGCTATTCGCCCGCCACTTCGGCAAGTCGCCGGACTGCTCGAGCGAGAGGATATTCGGACCTATCAGGTCTATCTGACCAACGAGAAGAAGCTGTCGCCCGGTTCGATCCACACCGCAATTGCGGCGTTGCGCTTTCTCTACAGTGTGACGCTCGAAAGGACTGGGCGCCTGAAGAGGTCCTCCCGCTTCCCAAGAAGCCGCAGAAGCTGCCGATCATCCTCAGTCCCGACGAAGTTCAGCGGTTCCTCGGTTGCGTCCTCGACGTCAAACACCACGCCATCCTGACCACCTGCTATGCCACCGGCTTGCGCATCTCGGAAGCTGTGCAGCTGAAGCCCACGGGCATCGACAGCCAGAGAATGGTCATCCGCGTCGAGCAGGGCAAAGGCCAGAAGGACCGTTACGTGATGCTGTCGCCCAAGCTTTTGGAGATCCTGTGCGACTATTGGAAGCTGCGGCGGCCAAAGGCGTGGCTCTTCCCCGGCGATCGTGCCGACCAGCCGATCACCAGGGGTGCGGTGGGACAGGCCTGCGCGAAAGCGCGCGACCTCTCCGGCTTGTCCAAACCGGTCACGCCGCACAGTTTGCGGCACGCCTTCGCCGTCCATCTGTTGGAGGCCCGGCACCGACGTGCGCACCATTCAACTGGCGCTCGGTCACCGCAGCCTCGCGACCACCGCCCATTACCTGCGGATCGCTACCAACAAGGTCTGCGCCACGTCGAGCCCCTTCGAGCTCTTGCCGCGTCCGGCGCCTACCCTGCCGCCGCCCGCCAACCCTCAGTACTTCTGAGCGGCGCGGCGATGGCCCGCTCGGGGCCGGAAGTGGCGGACATAATCCGTCGCTACGGCGAAGCCTATCGTGTCCGTCATGACGCGTCGCTGTCGACCGCCCAGCGTGTCAATGCCGCTCGAATTTTCCCCAAAAGTGCCGAAGTAAAATTCCCCAGTTTCGCCGCTCAGGCTGTCGCGGAGGGGTGTCCA
>NZ_JAMYNL010000052.1:0-16683 GCF_040319065.1 Mesorhizobium sp. M0968 | reverse complement strand
CATACCAAAATCGCGACAAGCTCTGTGAATTGATTCCGGGAGCGGGGTATCTTAACCCAAACGACCCGCAACGCAGAATTCTGGCTCAGATAACGAATGGCGTGTCGAGGGCTGACCTTGGTGAGATCCTCGACCGGTTCAGGGAGGTGGGGGCAGGATCGAAGGTCGACTCGTGGGTTGGCAGCGGGCCAAACCAACCGATCGAGCCAAGGGACGTCGAAGCGGCGATGGACGAAGGTACACTCACGTCCATTTCGATGCAGACGGGTCTTTCGCGCGAGGAGCTAATCCGAAGGATTGCGCGGGATCTACCCGAGACAGTCAACGAGATGACGCCGAATGGTGAATGGCCGTCTGAGCCGACACAAGGCTTGGATAAGTCGACCCTGCTCGAGGATGTATCCTAGACCGCCTAGTCCAGCCCCGCCTGGTCGGCGAGATAAAAGATGGCCTTCGGATTACCGGGTACCGCCTCGCTGAACTGGATCCTGCTATTCGGCTGGATGATGCCGAACAGGATTTCGCGGCGCGACTTGCAGCCGATGTCGCGTAGATCGTGGCCGTCGACATGCATGATGTCGAAGGCGCCGAGGATCATGGCGTAGGGGTCGCTGAACCGCCTTCTGCAGCGCGGCGAAGTCGTGCAGCCCTGCCTCATTGGTGACGACCGCCTCGCCCTCGACGTTCTTGACCTCGAGCTCCCTCGCGGCTTCGACGAGGCCGGTGTATTTGCTCGTCCAGTCGCCGGCGGGTTTGGTGAAGACACGGATGTCGTCGGGGCTGTTGACGACGATCTGGGTGCGGTAGCCGTCGAGCTTGATCTCGTGAATCCAGTGTTCGCCCTCGGGTGCTTCGGGACCAGCTTGGGCTCGATCGGCGGAATGAATTCGAGGCGGCCCCTGCTACTCAGTGGTTTACGCACGGAATCGAGTCTAGGCCCGATCGCACTGGCGACTAGGAGAACGTACCCATGATCATTTTATTTAAATTAGCAATGATGCATGAACGGGCGTATAGTCCAGCCCAGCCGTGGCGAACGCTCTCAGCCGGTAGGTGCAGCGGCCAAATCGTCGTCTCCCAAATGCCGTCGGGCTATCCCAACAGGTTATGACGGGTGACGACTTGAGACGGGATAAGCACAATCCGCCAACTATGAGGGGCAAAATCAACGGGTCGCCGGACAACGACGAACCGGGGCATTTGGAGTTCTGTCCAATTTGCGGGCAGACATTCGATAAGCGAAACCTTGTCGAAGTGCTGCATCATCACCTTCCAGAGCATGAGCCGTTCGCGATGGATAGGTGACGCACATAGAAGCCGCCCCGGTTTTCTCGCCGCACGTGCCAGGACGGAATTTCGAACTGAACCGCATAGCGCGGGGGGGCACGCGAGCCACTTGTCCGATCACCCGCTCAGAAATTTCTCGCAAACATTCCCGAGGAACAAGTCCGGCCCCTAGATGGTTCGGTCGTATGCAGCATGCAGGTTCGGCCATGGTTGAGGTCGACAAAAGGAAGCAGAAGGTTATCGCCGACCTTATACGACGGTGGATCACGTCAGAAGCCATCCGTGACTACCTCCGCAAGGCGCTAAACCTTCCGGTAGAAGAGGGGCTGCCGGACGAACATAAGTCTTTGCTTGACGAAATTGGTCAGGCCGACAAAGAGTGAGCACGTGCTAGCTGTGAACTGCCCACGATGTTTGGTTAAAAACGTACGCGGCCAGACTCATCGCCCTGATCGGCTTAGAGTTTTTTCCGTAGGGAGTGCTCTCATGCTGCCGTTGCCCCACGCCGTCGATCCAAGGTAGTTGCTGAGGCGGCGTCCTCGATCAGTTCGGCTATTAGCGTGCGGACGTAAGTCGCGTAATCGGGGTACGTTGCGTTAGGGAGCCCTTAGTTCGTCGCAATTCAACACTGTTTGTCATGCAGAACGAAGGTTGGCAGTAGACGAGAGCCTCCGCAGAACCCGCTTTCTCGGTTAGTGAGGCAATGATGCCGATAACGCCCGCCGCTTGGCGTTGGATTCTGTTAATCTAAGTCCCATGATTTGCGGCCTCGGACGGAAGAGACCGAGGCCCGCTTCTCTAGGAACAATCTCACAGTTCGGCAGTTCTCTTTTGTCACAAAGGAGATTGAAAATGTCAGAGTCGCGAGAATGGCTGGTGCAATGGCTTCGGGACGCTCATGCCATGGAGGAGCAGGCCGAAACAATGTTGAACGGGCAGCTAAGCCGCATTGAGAACTACCCCGAACTCAGCGACCGAATGCGCCTGCACCTTGATGAAACGAGACAGCAGGCTGCTCGGCTGAAAGCCTGTCTCGACCGGATGGATGAGGGTTCGTCCACAATGAAAGATGCTGGCGGAAAGGTGACTGCCATGGCGCAGTCGTTGAGCGGCTTCTTTGCCGCCGACGAGGTGATGAAGGGTTCCCTCGCGAGCTATACGTTCGAACACATGGAAATCGCCTCCTACACTATCCTCATTGCCGCCGCCGAATCGCTGGGCGAAACCGAGGTCGTGCGGGCTTGCGAAGACAACCTCCGAGAGGAGGTCGCCATGGCGGAATGGTTAAAAGACCATCTCCCGTCGACAACCGAGGAGTTCCTCGCGA
Organism: Mesorhizobium sp. M0968; assembly: GCF_040319065.1. Classification (NCBI taxonomy): domain Bacteria; kingdom Pseudomonadati; phylum Pseudomonadota; class Alphaproteobacteria; order Hyphomicrobiales; family Phyllobacteriaceae; genus Mesorhizobium; species Mesorhizobium sp. M0968. The sequence continues at coordinate 14,069 of NZ_JAMYNL010000052.1, read as the reverse complement.
GGGCCGAAACGGAAAGCGACACTGCTAAGCGGTGATCTGCGGCACTGGCTGAGCGGTGCCTCGTCGGACGCGCAGCCCGTCACTCCAGTCGGGCACGTCGCGGTCGAAGGCGGTGACCACAATCAATTGGGAACCTTCTGCTGCGGTAGGAGCTCTCTCGCATGCTGACTGCCTTCCTCTGCCGCCAACCTGTTCGGTGTCGCTGCGACCATCTTCGGAGGTGCCATCCCCTGCTAAACTCATGACTCCAAGTAGCGGCCGCTAGGGCCAGCCCACGCTCCAGGGCAGCGTTGGCGACGAGAAGCGCCTTGACTACTTCTCTGGCCCCACCATGGGCAGCTATGGCCTCGTTGGTCGCAAGCTTCCAGTCGGCGGCATCAAGTTGCTGTTCCTGCGATCTCCGCTTTGTTGTCCCGTACCTGTTGGTCTCTCTGGGGCTGTAGCAGCACGTGTTGGTGGAAGTCGTAGGCTCGGCACCGAATGGAAGCTCAGCAATGCCCGGGGCTGGGCAGCTTCTGATATTCAATGCTTGGTTCTGCGAAAGTAAGCGCAGGTTCCAGCCGAGTGACCTGAAGGGAATCTTCGGGGACATTGAGCCGGAATCGTGGGGGTGAGCTGCGAGCGACTGCGGAGGTTTCCATCATCAAGGCGACTGCATGGCCGGCCGGCCCTGGGCAATTTAAGCACTGGATCGGAGGTCTTACGTGGCGCGCGCTAACCCATTCACTTTCTTTGCGGCCCCGAAGCGGCGTCGGCGAGCGCCTGGCTTGCGAGTTTTGCTTTGATGTCGCGCGCCATCCGCAGATGCTCGAGCACAGTCGGCAAAGTATCTGAGGCGAAATGCTGGAGGTCGGCATCCTGGCCCGAACCGATCTCCCACTCGAGTAGTTGCACAGTCTTCTGGTGATCGGTGATCTGGCCGCTGATATAGGCAAGGTCGAACGAAGCCCCTTCGAGCTTTTCGAGCTTGGCGCGCAGCTGCTTGTGCTCGTCGTCGAGCCCCTGCGGCAGTGGGATCTTGTCGGCTTCGGCAAGCGATTTCAGTTTCACGTTTGCCGCTGAGTGGTCGTCGACCGTGCGGCTGGCAAATTCCTTGATGGCGGAATGGCTGGATTTTTTCGCAAGATTACCGACATCGACTTCTGCCGTGCCGCCGGCCAGGAAGAGCTGCGCGAACAGCCGGTCCTGATAGTTCGTCTGATGCGGGATGGGCTGACCCGGCGAGTCCATCAATGTGTCCGGGGCATTGCCGGCCGGATTTCCGATCTGCGCAAAGAGAGGCGATGCGCAGAGTGCCGTCAGGCCCAAGGTCGTTGCAAGAACACGCATGAAAACCTCCACCGAAGATGTGCCGACCGGCCGGCCCGCCGCCTGTCAAAGTGCGAGCATATAGGCGACGAGATCATCCTTCTCGTCCTGGGTGAGCTTGACGCCGAGCACCAGGTTGAAGAACTCCACCGTATCGGCCAGCGTCATCAGACGGCCGTCATGCAGATAGGGTGGCGTGTCCTTGATGCCGCGCAACGTAAACGTCTTGATTGGCCCGTCGGGCAGTTCCACCATGTCATTGACGGTCCGCCCGGGTTTGTAGAAGCGCTCCAGTTTCAAATCGTGCATGTTGTTGTCCATGAACGATGTTTGTGGGTCATGGCATGCCGAGCAGCGGCCCTTGCCCATGAACACCCGCTCGCCCGCCAGTTCCTTTTCGCTGGCCACGGCGGGATCGAGCTTTCCGAACGCATCGAGCTTCGGCGCCGGCGGAAAGTCGATGATGTTCTGCATCTGCGCCATCATCGCCACCTGATTGGTGCGGTCTGGCAGGTTGACGCCCTTCCTGGTGGCGCTGACATGGTCGCCATTGAAATAGGCGGTGCGCTGCTCGAATTCGGTGAAATCCTCGACCGAACGCAACGACCGTTTCGATCCATGAATTTGCTGGTTGAACAGGCCGCGCAGGCTGGTCGAATCGAGGCGGAAGCGCGCTGCCTGCGGCCTGATATCGGGCGTTAGATGAAAGGCGGCATTGGTGTTGAAATTGGCGTGGCAGTCGAGGCAGGCCACTCCCATGCTTTGCCCAGCCACCTTGCGGTCCTCGGTTTGGTTGAATTCCTCCTGCGGGAACGGCGTCAATAGAAGCCGCAGACCCTCCATCTGCACCGGCGTGATGATGCCGTTCATGATTTCGTAGTAGTTGCGGATGGTCAGCAGCTCGCCGCGTGACACGTCGCCGAGCTCCGGATGAGTGGTCAGGAATATGGGTGACGGGAATTCCGGGGTGAGGTAATCGGGAAAATCGAAGTCGACGTCGAAGCGCCTCAGGTCGCGTCCTTCCTGCCGGCCGACCTCGCGGATCTCCCCTTCCGGAAAGACCTGGCCTCCGGCCGCCTGTTTGACATGCGGCAGCGGCAGGAACCCGCCAGGCAGCAGATCGCGGTCGCGGATCTCGCCAGGGCTCATCTCCGCCAGGCCCTGCCAGGTTTGGTCCTTTGCCAGCTTCACGCGGACGCCCTCCTGGACCGGCTTGGTGCCACCGGACATTTTCACGCCCGGCATCGGACGGTCCGAAAGGTCGTATCGCGCGTCCAGCAAGGCCTTCTGGCGCGCCATCACGCGTGGCTTCTGTGCCTCGTCGTCGGCCTTGACTGCCGAGAACGGACGGGCCGGCAGCGGCCGGTAAGTGAGATCGGGCGGCAGCGGATCCGATAAGGCGCTGAGGCTGGCGGCAATAACGACAAGCGCGCACGGAACGCCCGCATTCCACACTCTGCGCATTTTTGCCTCCTGGCTGGATTTACGCCGAACCGCACCGCGCGCGATTTGTTCCCCCGCGGGAAAAAGCACAGTTTCGGGTCGGGTATCTTGGGACGGGTGCGATAATTCGTCACTTATGACCTCTGCCCGCCAACTGAGATTTGGTCGAAACTCCCCAAGAATCTACGCCAGTTTCGCCCGGTGGGGCCAGCAGCTTGGAGCGGGGATCTTGGAGGGCCGCTAGGCGTGACTAGCGAGCCTTAGGGTGCTCGCCTTCGAGCGAACTCGTGCGCTCAAGCAAATGGGAACGAGCCATGCGAACGAAGTACGTGGCGTGCTGCCCAGTACCCAGCCACAAGGCGCCCCGCAATCGGTCAACGCATCTGGCACGGCACTGCACTTGATGTCTGAGCTTGGGCGGCGCGGCTAACCTATGTATTCGCCTCTGTCCTCAGCTTTTGCGCCGCTTGGACACTTCTTCTCCCGACATTGGCTTCCCTGGTACGGTATTTTCGCCAATGCCAGACTTGGATGAAAATTATAAAGAAGGCCTGCAGCGACAAGCACCAAAAGCGTGCCGAGCGCGGCCATCTGCCACAGACCAAGCCCGCACGCCACGCCAATTGCGCCAGACAGCCACAGGCCCGCACCGGTCGTCAGCCCGTGGATCTCGCCTCTCGAAAACAAGATCGATCCGGCAGCAGGAACGCGACGCCAGTGACCGCTTCGACGACGCCAATCGGATCGACCTTTACGGAATCCTGCAGAAATATCGGCGCGTGAACGATTTCCATCGTCAGAATGCCGAACGTAGCCGCTGCCACGCAGACCACAACATGCGTCCGAAGCCCTGCAGGCCGATTCGCCATTCGCGTTCGAAACCGATCGCAGCACCGAAGATCGACGCCAGTAGAAGCCTCCGCAGTGACGGGAAACTGGACGTATGTCGGATGGCCGAATTCTTGGAGAAGTTGTTGCATGAGTAACCTAGGTTGCCCGACACAACGTGATCGGGATGGCCCGGTTCCCCAAGCGCTGCGGGTGCCGCGGCTGTGCGGTGTTTTGACATTTCGACCTTGGGGTGTCGGATTATTTGCATGCAAACGACATTTGCGACGCTATTCTCCCCTTCCTCAACGTACCATTCTGGGAGGAATGCATGGCTGCGCATGAGCAACATGCCGTTGAAATCGTGAGGGCGAAAGAGTGGTCGGTTCGCGTGACGGTCAGTGGTACGACTACCACGGTTCCTTTCACAGCTGAGAGCTACGCGCGCTCGTTTGCAGACGGTCAGGCGTTCCGGCTGGGCGTTCAGGTCGCGGAGCTCAAAAGGTCGGCTTAGCAGCGGGGTTTGTCCCAACGTCACGGCGCCCCGATCAGCCCACGTATCTCCGACAGCGTGGGTCACATGGTGCCGCCAGGCGCCGGGCGGCCTGAGGAGCCCGGATAGCGACCCCAACTCGCAACCTGCATCGTGGCATTCCGTCGAATCGCTGAAGAAAGTCGCGGAGCCAGCGCTTTAATTGGTGGCTTCGGCTGCGGCCACAGGCTCGTTCGTCGCGTCCGGCAGGTCACTCAGGAGTACGCTGGCACGAGTCTCGTATCGCGTAAAGGCAACGCCATAGTGAAACGCAGGCCGTCTGGATCGTAATGCAGTTCGATCTTTGCATTGCACTGCACTGTAACCACCCTTTCGAGCAATGTCGTTCCAAAGCCTCGTCGAGTCGGCGGCTGCACAATGGGGCCGTCCCGCTCCTGCCAATGAAGATGCAGGATCTGCTCACCTGCGGAATCTGGTATCCACCATTGCACTTCAAGGCGACCTTGCGGGCGCGAGAGGGCGCCGAATTTTGCCGAGTTGGAGGCAAGTTCATGAAACGCCATGCCCACAGGTATCGCAATGTCCGCGACGAGGGCCACATTCGGACCATGCAGTGTTATTCGCGGCTCGCCATGGATCTCGTAGTGCCTCAGTTCCGCCTCAAGCAACTTCTGTAAAGAGGCCGTCTGCCAATAGTCGTCTGTAAGCATTGAGTGCGTGTCGGCAAGCGACACGATTCTTGCGGAGAAATCACGCACGAAGCTGTCGACGCTATCGCTGGACCGGGCCGTCGCTCCCATCATCGCTCTCACGTTGGCCAGGGTGTTTTTGACCCGGTGATGAAGCTCGCGGATCAAGAGCTTTTGACGATCTGCGACCTCCTGTTTCTGTTCAAGGTGGGACTTGACCTCGAGCTGGCGTGCACGGGCGCGCAACGCCGACCGCACCGAATTGGCCAGGCTTGAGGCCAGGAAAGGCCTTTCGAGAACGATGAGATACCGATCCAGAAACGCAAGACGCTTGTCGAATTCCGTTCCCCGCCTTGCCAGAAGAACTACTGGAAAATCAGACCACGCAGGTTGGTTCTGCAGCCAGGCGGCGAATTGGCTCCGGTCGGAATTGATGAGCGCTTCTTCGGCGACGACGAGGCAGTGTGCGCTGTCGAGAAGCCGCAAAACCTCATCCAGATTTGCACAGATGCGTGTGCCGATCCCGTGTTTTGCCAGAATCGAGGCGGCTAGCTGAGCGTCTCGACCAACCGGGGCGAGCACGAGTACGACAGGTTCTTTCGGCGTCATGGCTTCTTGTCAGCGAGCAGATCGCTTTGTTTGCCCTCAAAAAAGGGCACGCCTGTAAGTATTCCCCTGAATTGGTCGAGCGGCTCGCCGACAGCTATGCCCTGGCTGCTGACCATGAATTCACGAATAGTGTCCTCATGAGGGCCAACTCGCCTCTTCACCACTGAAATCGCTCGTCGGATGCGACCGCCACTTTCGAAAAACCTCAGCAACATCACTGCATCAGACAGATAGGTCATGTCGATTGGCGCCGCCGTCTGGCCGATCAGCCCGTGATTGGCGAGCAGCAGGATCGTGACGACGCCCTTCTGGTTGAGGTAGGTGAGGATTTCATGCATCTGCAGCACAAGGTGCTGCTCTTCGGAGATCGAATTCAGATACCCTGTGAGGCTGTCGATCACTACGATCCGGGCATCAAACCGCTCGACTGCGATCTGGATCTTTGATGACAATTCGCCGGGTGAAAGATCGGCCGGGTCGATCTGTTCGAGCAGGAGCATTCCGTCTTGCAGGAAGGCCTTGAGATCCATACCGACGCCGGCTGCACGTCCCAGGAAAATGCGATCAGTTTCATCGAACAGCAGAACCAGGACGCGCTCACCGCGCTGAAGCGCTGCATGACAGTAGGAGCAGGCTATGGTGGACTTCCCCACACCCGAAGGGCCGGTCAACAGCGTGCTTGTGCCCCGATCGAGGCCACCGCCGAGCAGAGTGTCCACGGCATTTCCGCTTAAGGCCGGCGAGCCGTGTTCGGCTTCAGGGTGCTCGGCGGCGACCAGTCGCGGAAAGACCGTGACCCCGCCCGGCCGGATGACAAAGTCGTGGTAACCGCCACGTATTTGCACCCCACGCATCTTTATCACCCGCAGTCGCCGCCGCTCGCCACCGTAGGTCGGGGTCAGTTGCTCCATGCGGATGACCCCATGGCTGATCGAATGCAGGTTGAGGTCATCCTGCTCGGCCGTGAGGTCGTCGAGTAACAACACCGTCGCATGGTTGAGCAGAAAGAAGCTTTTCAGCGCCAAGACCTGCCTGCGGTAGCGTAGCGAGCCCTGCGAGAGCAGCCGGATTTCGGAAAGGGAATCGAACACGACGCGCTGTGGCTTAATACGGTCGATCTCAGCCAAGGCCGCCTGCACCGTCTCCCCGAGTTCCAGGTCAGAAGAATGCACGAGCGTCTGCAACTGGGAAGGATCAAGGCTGAGTTCTGGAGGAACGAGTTCCAGAATTTCTATCCCAGCCAGAGTCCAGCCGTGCCTGCTTGCCACGGATAGGAGTTCGCGCTTGCTTTCGGATAGCGTAATATAGAGGCATTTTTCGCCTTGCGAGGCCCCCTTGATAAGGAACTGAAGACCGAGCGTGGTCTTGCCGGAACCGGGCCTTCCCTCCACGAGGTGTGACCGAAATTTGGCATAACCCCCGCGCAAGACATAGTCGAGGCCTTCTACGCCGGTCGCTAACGGTGAGGCGTCATCTTCGTTCACGTTGCCCCTCATGTACCTTGCTGAACAGCGTAACGATTGTCAGTTTTGATGGTTCCAGAAGACCGCAAGGCGCTGGATAAGAGGACAAGAGCCTCCTCTACAAACTGCTCACGACGCCGTTCGGTGAGGCTGATCGCTGCTAGGGCCCCAGCGACCAGTAGCTGCAAAGGGGCCCGTTTTGCTCGGCAGGAGGCGATAGTTAAATTCGTACAGCAACGATGACACACCGGGGGCGTTCGCACGCCATGCATTCTGAGTTTCTAAAGCTGCAGCAGGTATTGGGACGCGGCGGTTTGGTGCAAGCCGGTCGGGGTCCGGCAGACGTGCTGCTCCAGCTTCGGAAGGTTTGGATTGGACATGGGGGGAATGTGATCGCGAATTGTTGTCTCGAGCGGCCGGTGTCGCCGGACAGCACTGAGCATCCATGTGCAAACTTGCGATAGCAACCAAAGTAGGTCCACAAGTCTTGTCTTCCGTTTTGTCGTCAGACGTGCTCATCCGCAAAATTCGATCAATCGCTGATATCAGCGACGATGACGCCGCGATCCTGCGGGGCATACCGACTCAGGAAAAGGACGTCGCAGCCAATCAGGATATCGTCTCGGAAGGCGATAGCCCTGCAAACTCGGTTGTGGTTTTGGACGGCCTGGTCTGTTCGTCCAAGTATACTGGTCAGGGAAGACGGCAGATCACCAGCTTCTTTGTCGCAGGCGATATTCCGGATCTGCATGGCTTGCACCTTTCGGTGATGGACTGCAGCTTCTCGAGCCTGACGCCAAGCAGATTAGGCTTCATCCGTCATAGCGTCCTTCGCCCAATTTGCGAACAGCATCCGCGTATCGCGACGGCATTCTGGCGATCGACCCTCATCGACGCCTCCATCTACCGGGAATGGGTCACCAATGTCGGGCGACGCGAGGCCTATGCCCGCACAGCCCACATCCTATGCGAGCTTATCGTGCGTTTGCGGTCTGTCGGACGCATCGAGGACCACGTAGCGGATCTCCCGATCACGCAGGCCGCTCTTGGCGATGCTCTCGGCTTATCGACAGTTCACGTGAACCGGACCCTCCAGGAACTCCGCGGCGACGGTCTGATTGCTACCTCAGGTACAAGGCTGCGTGCTCTCGACTGGCCCCGCCTGGTCCGAGCAGGAGACTTCGATCCGACGTACCTGCACCAAAGGGACCTTGCTTAGCTTTTGATGAGGATGCCGATCGCATGCGACGATATTTTTTTGACAGCGGCGATGCTGAGCATCTTGTTGAAGACGACATGGGCCTCGAATGCGAAGGGATCGCGGCAGCCCGCCAGGCAGCTGTCGAGGGTCTGGTAGACTTGGCACGGGAAACACTGGGAGGCTCGGAGCAGCAACAGCTGCTGGTGGATATTCGTGACGAGAGCGGGCGAAAGATCCTGAGGCTCAGCTTGATTCTCAAAATTGAAAAGCTTGAACTCAGCGCTTCGGGATGAGTTTGGAATAGCCATTTTGCTGCTCCCAGCATGGCAATTGAGGCGGGCGATTTGCTCGTTCGGTACGTCGTTCTTGCCGCCGGTCCCACTACAGGCGCCTCGTGTCGGCGCCAAATGGGTACGACTGCTACAATGTGGCCGGCCTGCAAGACAGACAAACTCCGGCTTAACGAATGTGAATGCTTGAGCCCATGCCCCGGGGCAAGGTGGCGGGAGGTGCCTGTAGGTGCCCGCTGAATCAGGCCCAGTCGCAATCTCTCTGCGAAGCCTGTTTCTTGAGTTGTTCAACAGAGCCCAACCAACACTCTGAGGGAGGCCGATTTTGTCACACAGGGGCGATACCTTGGCTCAGGAGGCCACTGGTGAACTTTCCATCGTCGAGTTCATTCCCGCATTGCGCGCTTTCGCCCGCGCTTTTTGCCAGGTCCGGGAAGATGCCGACGATCTGGTGCAGGAAACGTTAGCGAAAGGGCTGGCCAACATCGATAAGTTCGAGCCCGGAACGCGAATGAAGTCATGGCTCTTCACGATTATGCGCAACACCTACTATACGCGCGTCAGGGCTGCCACGAGGGAAGCACCAGGTATCGTTGACTGCGCCTCGCTTGCACCCGTTTCGCAGCCTGCACAGGAATGGTCGATGCAAAGCAAGGAGGTCCACCGGGCCGTTCAAAGCTTGCCAAAATCTCAGAGCGAAGTGCTGATGCTGGTAGGGGTGCTTGGTGTCAGCTACGAAGAGACTGCAGTGATATGCGGTTGCGCCGTTGGAACGGTCAAAAGCCGGCTCAGTCGCGCACGGGCAGGCGTGCTCGAGTTTCTGGGCGAAAAATCAGCACAGGAGCTGACAGAAAGACGCGATTACCTGCGCGATGGGCGATTGGCTACAACAATGGCCGGCAACGCCTTACCCGCGAGCGCCGGCCATGAGCCGTTCCGGTGACGGCGCTCATTGCAACTAGTGTTGCCAGCTACGCCCTCCCACGGGAGCGCGGGCGGGTTGCGGCCGTTCTGTCCCGGGATGGGAAGGTGAGACGTGGATAGAAAGACGTCGAATGCCGGAGGAGCTGAACAGCTCGAGCAATTTGAGCGCGCTTCTGCGAAACAGTGCGAACTCGCAACCGGAGGAGAGGGCGACACACCGCCAGCTGCCGCAGTCGCTGCGGCATTGATCAGTGTTTTGGAGACCGATCGAAACCGGGACATTTTCCATGTCGCGAGTTGCGAACGCGATGCAGCTGACATCACGCAGGCATTGCGCCACTTTCTCCCAGGAGCTGACATCCTGTATATGCCGCCCTGGGATTGCCTGCCCTTCGACAGGGTGTGGCCCACTCGCGCCACCATGGGGCGGCGGATAAGCGTCCTGCAAGCTGTTGCTGCCCCTCCAAAAGGTCCCCGCATCACGGTTACTTCGGTCGAATCTGCCCTGCAGCGGGTACCTCCCCCCTCCCTAAGCGACCAAGGTTTCGTCACCCTGCAGATCGGACAGAAGGTGGACCTGGGGGCACTTCGCGTGTTGGCTGAGAGAACAGGCTATGTTGTCGACGATCGAGTCGATGAACCAGGCGAGATAGCCGTCCGCGGCGATCTTGTCGATATTTTCCCTGCCGACCGTGACGGCCCAGTACGTGTTGTGCTGGGTCCTAACGGCGCCATCTCTGAACTCAAGATATATGACCCAATCACTCAACGAAGCGAGCGATCTCTGCACAGAGTCGTGGTTGGCCCGGCATCGGAGCTCATGTTGCAAGCCGGCAACGAGTTCGACCGCTCAGCGATGCGCACGATCCCCATCGAGGAACGCCTGGTCTCGCTCTATTCTGACCTGCCAGCGCTTTTCGATGTCGCGTCGACAGCCTCCATCTGCTTCCTGGCTGGACTGGAAGAAATCGGGCTTGCTCGCGTGTTAGACCTCATTGAGGATGCCTGGCGCGGCAGACAGCAAGTATCAGCGACGGCGGGGTTGGCCGCGAAACGATTTTATTTGTCGCGCGAAGAGTGGGATAGCGCGCTGCGGGATCGCCAGTGCTTGAGACTTACTCTGCCGGTCGGTCGAATTCCCAAATTCTACCACCTGCCGCGAGCTGGGCGCGAATTCGCCGCGTTCGCCGAGGCACGCGCAAGTTCGGGGTTTAGTGTGGTGGTGACAGGCGATGCTTCGGAACTGCGCCGAGCAGACCGGCTGATCGAGCATCAGCTCGATCACAAGATGGAGCCAGTCGCCGACTGGCGGCAAATCCTCTCGGTCAAAAGGGGCTCTCTTCTCAAGGCGGAGTTCGATCTTACGGAGGGCTTTGTCGACCCGCTGTCCCGAATTGCGGTTGTTGCGGCAGCGGACATATTCGGCCCGTCATGGACTGCAAACGCAGGGTCCCGCAGCGGCATAGTCGAACCCGACCTGCGGGTCGGCGATCTAGTTGTCCATGAAGACCACGGCCTGGGCGTCCTTGCCGCTATCGAACAAATTGAAGTGGCTGGCCTGCAACAGGATGTCGTGAAGCTTGAATACCATGGTGGCGCTTCCTTGCTTGTTCCAGTGGAGGAGTTCGGCCGCATATGGCGCTATGGATCCGAGCCAGATGCAGTAGCCTTGGACCGACTAGACGGTGAAGGTTGGAACAAGCGGCGCCAGTCTGTGGCCCGGGAGATCGAGAAGGTGGCCAAGCGGCTGGTTGCCAGGGCGAAGGCCAGGTCCCGCCAGTCCGCCGAAATGATCAAGCCGTCGCGTGCCGATCTTGCGCGCTTCGCGGCGCGATTTCCGTACGCCGAGACCCTCGACCAGACCGCTGCAATCCGAGCCGTTATGAACGACCTGTCGTCGGGCAAGACGATGAACCGGCTGGTCTGCGGGGATGTCGGCTTTGGAAAGACGGAGGTGGCGCTTCGGGCGTGTGCTGCCGCAGCATTCTGCGGCAAGCAGGTTGCTGTCGTTGCGCCCACCACGGTGCTCGCGCGCCAGCACTACGAGACGTTCTGCCGTCGTTTCGCAGGGTTCAACATCGAGGTTGCTCACCTGTCCAGGGTGGTCGGATCGACAGAGACAAGGAAAGTTAAGGACGGTCTGAGAAGTGGTAACATTGCAGTCGTGGTCGGGACCCACGCTGTTGCGGCCAAGGGGGTGGCCTTTACCAATCTCGGGCTGCTCGTAATTGACGAAGAGCATCGGTTCGGGGCCAAGCTGAAGCAATCACTGCGAGGCCTGGCGCCATGCCTCCACACCTTGACGATGAGCGCTACTCCGATACCCCGCACGCTTCAATTGGCGATGGCGGGCGTGCAGGAAGTCAGTGTTCTGAATACACCGCCTGCCAAGCGGCGTCCGGTTCGCACCATCTTGGCTCCCTTCGATGCCGGTTCGGCCAAGGCTGCTCTGTTACGTGAATACCGTCGCGGGGGACAAAGCTTCTTTGTGGTTCCACGGATAGATGACATCGGGACTGTCTTCAGACAACTGGGCAGGCTGGTTCCGCAGCTCTTGGTGAAGATCGCGCATGGCGAAATGAAAGCGCGTGAGTTGGACGAGATCGTGGTTCGCTTCGCCGCTGGCGAAGGTGACATTTTGCTGGCCACCGACATCATCGAAAGCGGACTTGATATACCGCAGGCGAACACCATTCTGGTTTGGCGGGCGGACCGTTTCGGACTTGCACAGCTCCACCAGCTTCGAGGGCGCGTAGGCAGAGGCAGACTGCAGGGCTTTGCGTTTCTGTTGACCGAGCCCGGTAAGGAATTAGCTGAAGCCACGAGGAGCCGACTTTCGGCTCTTGTGGCGCTCGACCGGCTTGGCTCTGGCCTGACCATCAGCCAAAGGGACCTCGACCTGCGCGGCGCAGGCGATCTTTTCGGCGAGGAACAGGCCGGCCACATAAAGCGGATCGGCGTAGGACTCTACCAAAGATTGCTCGAGCGTGCCTCGTCGGATGCTCGTGGCGGCCCCTCGTCTGACACACAACTTCCGGACATCAATTTGCAAGCCGGAGGGTCATTCCCAGGAAGCTATGTGCCGGAGCCAGCGATACGCCTCAGCCTGTATTCGCGGTTGTTCCGTATGAGCACGCATTCGGATCTGAATGCATTTGCCGACGAATTGGAGGATCGCTTCGGAGGCATTCCGAGCGAAGTGGCGACGCTGCTGGAGGTAACCCGACTGCGAATGGATGCAGCGCAGTTGGGCTTGAGCCAAGTCGACGTAGGACGCGAAGCGATTGCGATCACCTTTCGCACAAAACCCTCCGCGTCGGTCTGGGAGAACCTTAAAGGGGTGAATGGGTTCGAATTTCGGCGAGGCCGCTTGATCTTCAGGCCGCCAATTAAAACAGGCACTGGACAGCTGGAGGTTCTACGAAGCCTGATCGGTTCCATTCGTTCCGCGCACGCACCAGGATAACTAGTGGCGAGACCGATTGCGGGTCAAAGCACGACCCGCAATGGCCCTAGTAGCGGTCCAAGAAGGCCAGAAAATCAGTCTTGCCGGATATGATCAAAGTCCACGGCGAGACCATGCCTGACCGCACGGTCGGCGACCATGTTCGCAAGCTCCCGGTCCGAGATTGAAGCCATCCCAACGACCTGCCTTAGCGCTCTCAAGGCGAGCCCTATCGACATGACTCTATCACGCCGGCTGCGTATGCCGACATAGTGTTCCACTAGATCCTCAAGCTGTCGCACCTCGGGCCTCCACATCTGCTCTTCCAGGCCACTATGCTGAGGTTTGTGGCGTATGCATTCACATTCGTTAAGGGACTAAGACAAACGCGCCTGGCAGCCCACCGAATGCCAGGGCATGCTGGTTGCTTGCTTTCATATGTCACAGCGTCGCGCGCTGAATGATCGTTCGCTCAGCTGTCGCGCAGATCTGCGCATCTACCGACTTTCACTCCACTTACCCGAACTTGCGCGACCGGCCACTCTCTTCCTGACGCCGTCCCTTCGATGCGGGTATTTTCTGTGATTGTCTCTCAGCCCGTTCTTCATCTCTCCAAGAGGCAGGATGGCACCTTCCCACGCACCCGGACGAAGTCTGTACGGGGCACGCAATTTGTAGGAAGTGGTCGGGAACAGGAAAGATGGTTGACCGTTCCAGCTGAATGGAAAATCGTCATGCGTCAAAGCCCGACACGATTTTGGTTGTTAGTGCTGACGTGACCACTCGTTCGGCCACGGCGGACTACCTTCGACATTGTGGCTACCGAGTTATCGAGGCAAAAGATGCCCTTGCTGCTCAAGAGGCGGTGGGGCATTCCGGCTTCTACGTAGATACCATTTTATCGGACGTTGATCTGCCAGGCGGGACGAATGGGTTTCAGCTTGCCGCGTGGGTTCGGCAGAATAGAGAAGACATCAAGGTGGTGCTGTCATCGGCCGTGGAACGAACCGCCAAAGCAGCCGGTGACCTCTGCCAGGATGGCCCTCGAATCGCCAAGCCGTATGACTTGGCAATTCTCCTGGCCCGCATCAGGAGATTGAACAGCTGGCCTTTTAGAGATCTCGACCAAAGTTCCTAAGCTTGTCAGCTTCGACACCAGACAGCAACCCTGCAGGCAGACGATCCTCATACCGGAACGTCCGCAATGGACGCGGAGCCGAGATGCTCAAGCGGGCCGCTGTGACGCGGCGGACTAGAATCAGGGGTCAACCGACCGTCGCTCAACCTGTTCGCTGCCGGTGTGCCGTGGCCGAAGGAACAACAAGAGACTGGTCCAGTTAGAGCCATGGATGCGTCGATAGAAATGAAAGAGGAGA
>NZ_JAMYNL010000051.1:0-17363 GCF_040319065.1 Mesorhizobium sp. M0968 | reverse complement strand
ACCCCCCCCCCCCCCCACCGGCCGCGCACGGGGGGCGCCGCCCGCGCGGCCCCCCCCCCCCCCCCCCGCCCCCACACCCCGGGGCGCGGGCGGCCCGGCCCCCCCGTTTCCTGTTGGGCCGCAAGGGCAGCTCAGGCGGCCTTGCCGTTGGCGTTCAGCGCTTCGTCGGCCAACCGGCCGGTGAGTTCGGCCATGTGGTCGAAGACGGCCCGGTAGCTGGCGACACCCGCAGTGGCCGAGCGCAGCTCGATGATGAGGTCGCCGATCTCAGCCTGCGGCATGGTCGCCTCGACCACGTCCCATCCCGGCCAGTCGGGCCGCGCGTCGTAGCCGAGGATCTGGCCGCGCCGCTGCGGGATCAGAGCGATGATCTTCGACGTCGCATCCGACGGCGTGACGATCTCGACCTTCATCACCGGCTCCAGCAGCACCGGCGAGCACGCGGCCATGCCTTCCTTCATCGCCAGCTTCGCCGCCATCTGGAAGGCCATGTCGGAGGAATCGACCGCATGGTAGGAGCCGTCGGAAAGGTTGACGGCAACATCGACGACCGGGAAGCCGAGCGGGCCCGATTTCAGGTAATCGCGCACGCCGGTCTCGACCGACTGGATGTAGGTCTTCGGCACGACGCCGCCGGTGATCGTATCGGTGAACTGGAAGCCTGAACCGCGCGGCAGCGGTTTGATCTCCAGCACCACATCGCCGAACTGGCCGTGGCCGCCCGACTGTTTCTTGTGGCGGCCGCGCTGCTGCGTCGCTTTGCGGATCGTCTCGCGATAGGGCACGGCCGGCACATGGCCTTCGACCGGGATCTGGTTCTTGCCTTCCAGCCGCTCGCGCACGACGCGCAGATGCATCTCGCCATGACCGGACAGCACGGTTTCGGCGGAATCCTGGTTGTGATGCAGGTCGAGCGAGGGATCTTCCTCGGCCAGGCGCTGGATGGCCGCCGACATCTTGACCTCGTCCTTGCGCTCTTTCGGCCGCAGCGCGAAGGCGAAGACCGGTTGCGGCGGCGCCAGCGTGACCAGCGGCTTGATGCCGCCCTTGGTCGAGCTCAGCGTCTGGCCGGTCCTGACGGCGTCCAGCTTGCCGAGCGCCACAGTGTCGCCGGCCTTGGCCGAAGTCAGCTTGACCTGGTCCTTGCCGAGCATCTTGTAGATGCCGGAGACCTTTGCCGTCTCGCCGCTGGGAAGGAACAGCTCGGCGGCGTCGGCGACCTGGCCGGACAGGATGCGCGACACCGACAGCTTGCCGCCATGCGCGGTGTGGATGGTCTTCATCACTTGGACCACGGTGGCATTGCCATCGGGCGCGCCGAGACGCTGGCGCGTCGCCGCGATGTCGGGTGCGTCGTGACGGATCGCCTTCAACAGGCGCAGCACGCCGTTGCCCTTCTCGGCGGTGCCGATCAGCACCGGCGTCACCGTGCCGTCGCGCAGATCTGCGGCGAGGTCGTCGAAGATCGCGTCCTTCGGCGGTTCGATCTCGTCAAGCAATTGCTCCATCAGCCGGTCGTCATGGTCGGCGAGTGTCTCCAGCATGGAAAAGCGCGCCTCGAGCTCGCGCGCCTTGTCGTCGCTCGGGATCTGGGCGACCTCGCTCTCGGCATATTCGCGGTAGATGTAGGCACGCTCCAGAGCGAGGTCGATCGAGCCGATGACGACGCCGTCCTTGCGCAGCGGGATCTGGCGCAGCAGCAATGGCACCGAGCTTGCCGGCTGCAGCATCTTCAGCGTGTCGCGCACACCTGCTATCGCCTTGTCGACCTTGTTCAGGAACAGCATGCGCGGCACGCCGAGCTCGTCGAGCTTGCGCATGATCAGCTGCAGGGCAGGGATCTTCTTCTCGTCGGCCTCGGCAACGACCACGGCGACGTCGCAGGCGGCCAGCACCGGCTCGGCTTCGAAGGAGAATTCGATCGAGCCGGGACAATCGACGAAGGTGAACGGCTCGCCCATGAAATCGGTGGTGGCGAAGGTCGCCTCGACGCTCATGCCGTGAGCGCGCGCCTCGGGCGAATGATCGGAAACGGTATTTCCGGACGAAACGGGATTCTGGCGGGGAATGGCGCCTGTACGGGCGAGTATGGCTTCGAGAAGTGTCGTCTTACCGCTTGCGAAGGGACCGACTATGGCAATGCATTTCGGTCCCGTGCGTCGTCCTCCGGCGCGAGTACCCATGGCTGACCTCCACTCAGGCGTTTCCCTGTGAGCGGCGGCCGGCCTGTCGGCCGTCGCGGGCGAGGCTTTTTTCAATTTGCCACCTACCCAAAGGGCATCGTCCCACGGGCAGGCCGGGAGGGCAAGGGATTTGAAGTTGAAGGGATTTGAAGTTGGGGCCGGTTCAGCCGGTGCCGGTCAGGCGCGACGCCAGCGGGGGTGCGTCCACGCGCTGCACCGCCACCGTCTCGGCAAAGCGCGCGAGCAACGGATTGAACAGGTCCGCACGCTCCCAGAAAGGCGCATGCCCGGCGCCGGAGACGATGTGGCAATGCTCCCACAGGGAGCCGTAGGCGAGCGTCTCAAAATAGCCGAGCCGGACGAACGGATCGTTCTCGCCATTGACGATAGCGACCGGAAACGCGGCTTGCTCGACCACCTGTCTCTGGTCGGCACCCTTGCCGGTGAGCATGCCGCGCGTCACCGCGGCGCGCAGCCGGCCGTCGGTGCGCAGGATGGCTTGGCGAAAGGACGGATCGGCGGTGTCGCCGAAACACAGCGTCTCGAAGCGCTCGGCATCGCGTTCGGAATACGTCTTTTTGGACGCCAGCAGCATGTCCCAATGCGCGTGGAAGCCGCGCAGCATGCCGAAAGGACCCTTCGATACCGGCGGCGCGCCGGTCAGCATCAGCCCGCCGACGGCGCGGTGAAAACTCGCGAGTTCGATTGCCACGTGCCCGCCAAGCGACCAGCCGAAGACGACGGCGCGGCCGATGCCCAAGGCATCGAGGAGCTGGGCCGCCGATTGGGCAAGGCCGGCGATTGTGTAGTCCGTCGCCGGATCGCGGGCGTCCGACGATTCGCCATGGCCGGGCAGGTCGAAAGCAATCAACCGATGGGCAGCGGCCAACGGGCTGTCGAACTGGCGGGCGAATACGGCGCGCGAACTGCCTGAGCCGTGGATCAGGACAAGCGGGATGCCGGGTCCCGACGACTGGCTGAGGCGCAAATCCGCTTGCGGCGTGCGGATCGTGCGGTGGGAAACGGCCATATCTGGTTTGGACCTTGGGATTGTCTCCAGGTCAACATCGCATGCCGAGGTCACCATGTTGTTTAGAACGGTGGTTAAGAAATGATTTCTCGGCTTGCGCCGGGTATGATGAACGAATCCACCACAGCTAACCCCCGGAGCCTGATGATGGAATCCACACTCGACCTTCTCGTCTCGATCAGCAGCATCGCGACGCTCGGCCAATATGCCTGGTCGATGCGCGCGCATTTCCAGTCGCCGACCATGTCTCAAGGCGCGATGATCATTTCGGCCGTCGTGGTCGGCACGGCGCTGTTCTTTCTTGCGCTGCTGTGGATCGAGCGGCAGCCATTGGCGGCGAAGATCGGCGGGCTCGCCATCGAACTGGCAAGCTCGGCGCTGTTCTGGTGGGCGATCTCGGTCTCCCGCAAGGCGGGGCTGCGGTTCGCATTCGATCCTGACAATCCTGACAGCCTGGTGACCGAAGGCCCTTATCTCCATGTCCGGCATCCGTTCTACACGTCCTACATCATCTTCTGGGTCGGATGGGGTATCGCGACCTGGTCGGTCTGGGCGGTGGTGCCGGTCGCCGGCATCGTTACGATCTACGTGATCGCGGCCTTGGACGAAGAGCGAAAATTTTCGCGGACAAGGTTGGCCGATGCCTACGACGCTTACCGCACGCGGACCGGTCTGTTCTGGCCGCGTTTTGCCCGCAGCCGGCAGGAGATGCAGCCGGCATCGGACGAAAGTGGTAGGGTCTAAGACACTGGATTGAATCGAGGATTTGCGACGATGAAGATCATTGCCTGCGGCAGCGTGCCGACGATTGTTGCGCCGGAAAAATACTTCACTGGCCGGGTTTTGCAGACGCCGATCATCGAGAAAGAGGCGCCGGCGCGGCTCAGAGCCACGCTGGTCAGCTTCGAGCCCGGCGCCCGCACCCACTGGCACACGCATCCGCTTGGCCAGACGCTCTATGTCACATCCGGTGCCGGTCTCGTGCAAAGCTGGGGCGGGCCGCTGCAGGAGATCAGGGCCGGCGACGTCATCTCCTTTGCGGCCGGCGAAAAGCACTGGCACGGCGCCGCGCCCAAATCGGCGATGACCCACATCGCCATGCAGGAGGCGCTTGAGGGTGTGCATGTCGACTGGCTGGAGAAGGTGAACGACGAGCAGTATGGCGGCTGAAACGTCTCAGACCAGCGCGGCGGTAAAGCGCTGGATGCGCGTGCAGGCCTCTTCGAGCAGAGCCTCCGACGTGGCGTAGGAGATGCGGAAGTTCGGGCCGAGGCCAAAGGCCGAGCCGAAAACAACCGCCACGCCCTCGGCCTCGAGCAGTTCCGAGCAGAAGGTTTCGTCGCTGTCGATCACCTTGCCGCTCTTGGTCTTCCTGCCGATCAGCTGGGCACAGGAGGGATAGACGTAGAACGCACCCTCCGGCGACGGACAGGTGATGCCGCGCGCCTGGTTGAGCATCGAGACGACGAGATCGCGCCGGCCCTGGAAGGTCGCCTTGTTCTTCGGGATGAAATCCTGCGGGCCGTTCAGCGCTTCGACCGCCGCCCATTGGGCGATGGTGCAGGCGCCGGAGGTCTGCTGGCCCTGGATCATGTCCATCGCCTTGATCAGCGGCACCGGGCCTGCCGCGTAGCCGATGCGCCAGCCGGTCATGGCATAGGCCTTTGACACGCCGTTCATCGTCAGCGTGCGCTCATAGAGCTTCGGCTCGACCTCGGCGATGGTCTTGAAGACGAAGTCGGCATAAGTCAGGTGCTCGTACATGTCGTCGGTCAGCACCCAGACATGCGGGTGCTTCAACAGCACGTCGGCCAGGCCCTTGAGCTCCGCCTCGGTATAGGCGGCGCCCGAGGGGTTGGACGGCGAGTTCATCAACAGCCATTTGGTGCGCGGCGTGATCGCCTTTTCCAGCACGGTCGCCGTCAGCTTGAAGCCGTTGTCGATGGAGGTGTCGGCAAAGGCCGAGGTGCCGCCGCAGATCGCCACCATTTCGGGATAGCTCACCCAGTAGGGCCGCGGGATGATCACCTCGTCGCCGGGGTTCAGCGTCGCCATGAAAGCGTTGAACAGGATCTGCTTGCCGCCGGTGCCGACGATGGTCTGCTCCGGCCGGTAGTCGAGATTGTTCTCGCGCTTGAATTTTTTCGCGATCGCATCGCGCAGCGGCACGATGCCGGATACCGGCGGATACTTCGTCTCGCCTCGGCGGATGGCCTCGATCGCGGCGTTCTTGATGTTGTCGGGGGTGTCGAAGTCCGGTTCGCCGGCGCCCAGCCCGATCACGTCGCGGCCGGCGTTTTTCAGCTCGCGCGCCTTCTGCGTCACCGCGATGGTCGCGGAAGGCTTTACGCGGGAAAGGACGTCGGCAAGAAAGGCCATGACAGATATCTCCAGAAAGGACCGGCGGGCGAAGGCGCCGCGGCGCCTCTCATGTCGCATCATCTGGTCAAGCGCAAGCCCAGCGCAGGCATTGTCGAATGAGCCAGCGCGCAATGCTGGCAACAATAAATTCATCAACGATCGGTAAAAGCTTGAACGGCAGGACCGTAGCCGGTCCGCCAGTCTCGCATAGCGAGGAACCGTGACACGCAGCATCGGGCTTGCCCATATCATCCGCCATGATGACGGCACCGCCAGCGGTGTCTGGGGGGTCTATACGCTGCAAAGCGCGTTCCAGCCGATCTTCGCCTTCAACAAGGGCAAGCTTTCCGTCGTCGCGTTCGAGGGGCTGATCCGGCCGTTCCGCGAAGGCGAGCCGCAGCCGCCAATGAGTTTCTTCAACAGCTGTCCGGCGGTCGACCGCCTGCATATCGAGGCGCTGACACGGACGCTGCACCTTCTGAACGCCGGCGCCTGCCTGCCGCGAGACGCCTCCATCTTCATCAATTTCGATCCATCGGTGTTCACCGACCGCAGCATCGCCGACAAGGCGCTGCGCGAAATGCGGCTGGTGCTGCACGAGGCCGACATCGATCCGCGCCGCGTCGTCTGCGAGGTCACCGAACAGAAATCGGCGTCGCAGGAAACGCTCTACAATTTCGTCGGGGCGCTCAGGGGCAATGGTTTGCGCATTGCCGTCGACGATTACGGCGCCGACGAATCCGACATCAATCGCATCAAGGAACTCAGGCCAGACATCGTCAAGTTCGACGCCGACTGGATTATGACGCTGATGGAATCCGGTGCCGGCTTCGCCTTGCTGACCGCTATGGTGACCAGCTTCGAAGAGCAAGGCATCCGTACGGTATTCGAGGGCATCGAGACGGGCTGGCAGCTCGAGCTCGCCGAAAAGTCGGGCGCCTCGATGGTGCAAGGCTTCGTGCTGGCACGCCCGGAGCTTGCACCGACCAGCTTTCACGTCTTCGACAAGGCCGGGCAGGCATCAGCGGTGTCGCCCGATAAGGACAAAGTGCCCACGGCCGTTTCGACCTCGCGGCGACCGATGCGGGCTTTCGGGCGCAGGGTGGCACCGTGACCGGGCGGGCCGACATGCGGCGCAAGGTCGGCGAAGCGATCTTTGCCGACGAGGTCGGCATCGAATATGGCGTCTACGGCGCATTCCGGCTGAGGAGCGCCTACCAGCCGGTCTTCGCGCCGCGCGGCAGGTTTCTTGCCGCCGTCGCGGTCGAGGGACTGATCGAGCCGCATCGCGCAGGCAGGCCGGTGGCGCCGCAAATCTTCTTCGAAGGTGTGCCGGCAGCGGATCGGCTGTTTGTCGAAACCATGTGCCGGGTGCTGCATTTGCGCAACTTCCGCAACATCGGCGTCGACCGGCTCGACCTGTTCTTCAATTACAATCCGCTGATCAACGATGACCCCGCACGGGCGCTGGCCGAAATCAGGCTGATGACCAGGCATCTGGCGGATTTCGGCCTGCATCCCGGCATGCTGGTCTGCGAGATTACCGAGCAGGCGGCCGGCGACAAGGTGCTTGTCAGCCTGGCGCGCGAGATGCGGCGCGACGGCGTCCGCATCGCCATCGACGATTTCGGCACCGGGCATTCGACCGAAGAAAGGGTAGCGCTGGTGCAGCCCGACATCGTCAAGATCGACGGCACCTGGTTCGCAGAATTCTGCCGACACGCCGCCGCCGAGCGGTTTTTCCGGCCGCTGGTTTCGACGCTGCACGACCGTGGCGCCAAGGTGCTGGTCGAAGGCGTCGAGAACGCCACGCATCTGCGCGTCGCGCTGGATGGCGGCGTCGACCTGCTGCAGGGCTTTTACCTTGCCCGGCCGGCGCTGGCCGGTACGCTGTTCGACGAGGAGCCTCTGTCGATCGACAGGCTGCTTGGCAGGGACAACAACGTCATCCCCCTATTCGGCTAGGATATGTCGAGATTCAAGTGATGCCGGCCTGCGAACGGCGGTTTCCTGCGCTTCCGGTGCTCACGTACCCAAAGTACGCTCCGCTCCGGTTCTCGGAACCCACCCTTCTTGGCTCGGCCTGACTTGAATCTCGATATATCCTGAAATGCATCAGCGGCGCTGATGCTTACGCCAAAACAAATCACTGGATGAAGCCGCCGCCGCCGCGATAGAGGCTGGATCAAGCCCTGAGACGGGTGGTTGCGAGCAAGGGGGAGCACCGATGATACTCTATGGAATGATCGACAGCGGCAATTGCTACAAGCCGCGCCTGTTGATGGCCAAGCTCGGCATCGCTTTCACCAATGTCGAGGTCAGCTCGCACACCGGCGACACGCGCAAGCCCGACTATGTCGCGAAAAACCCGAACGCCATGGTGCCACTGCTCGAACTCGACGACGGCCGGCGGCTGGCCGAATCCAATGCCATCCTGCTCTATCTCGCCGAAGGCACGCGGTTTCTGCCGGCGGACAGATACGAACGCGCGCTGGCCTATCAGTGGCTGTTCTTCGAGCAATACAGCCACGAGCCTTATATCGCCGTGCGCAGGGCGCTGCTGACCTTCCCTGAAAGAGCCAAGGACGCAACGCCCGAGCGGCTGGCGCTGACGCTGGAGCGCGGCAACAAGGCGCTCGGCGTCATGGACAAGCACCTGGCCGGGAGCAGCTTCTTCGCCGGTGATGTGCTCAGCGTCGCCGACATCGCGCTCTATGCCTATACGCACACGGCCGAGACGGGCGGGTTTCAGCTCGACGCCTATCCGGCGGTTGCCGCCTGGCTGAAAAGGGTCGAGGCCGATCCGGGGCACGTGCCGCTGGAGTGGCTGCCTTAGTCACGCTTCTCGGCGCTTCGCGGCTCGCCCCGGAGGTCGGGCTTGCGGCCCTCGGCCGATGACGTGAATGGTCGCGCGGCTATTTCAGCAGGCGATCATATTCGGAATGGGTGCCTATCCAGAACCAGACCACGTCATCGTGGTCGCGAACAGCCACGGCGCGGTAGTTGATATCAACCCGCGCCGACCAGTCGCGCCCGACCTGTTTGAAATGCAACGACGGGTGGAACGGGTCAGAATTCAGTTTGGCGAAACGTCTGTTCGCCTTTGCTCTGATTAACGAGGGCAGTTTTGCGTAGGCCTCCCAAAACGAGGGAGTAGCAAAATGATTCACAGAGGCCGGGTCCGGCCGGCGCGATGATCAGCCAAGGCCTGCTCGGCAAGCTTGTCCAGCCTGCCGCCCTTGGCGTCGGCTTCGATCTGCCGGTCCCACATGTCGGCCTGCAGCGCCTCGAACCATGCGGCAAACGCTCTCAGCTCTTCGGGGCTTAGTTCGGCAACGGATTTCTCAATCTGTTCAAGCTTGCTCATGAATTAATAGTACCACATTGGGCCAAAAACACCACAAAGTGGGACTATAGGCCCAAGGCAGCGGTTCACTGGAATCCAGACAGCAAAAAGGCGGGACAAAATCCCGCCTTCCCATGCTTGGTAGCCTGATCGGGAGCGTTTTGGCCGGGCCGGCAGCAATCTGCTGCTTCGGCTTGTCGGGTCTTTCGCTCCGGCGCGCTTCTCGCGCGACCGCAAGAACACCCGGTCTTGGCCGCCCCCCCGGGGCTAGCGCCGGGCGCCCGCCATTCGCAAAATCAGGCTGCCTTGCTCAGAGATCCAGCGGACGACTTGCCAGTGCGGCGGTCCTGCTCGATCTCGAAGTTGATCTTCTGGCCTTCGACCAAGGTCGACAGTCCAGCACGCTCGACTGCGGAGATGTGGACGAAAACGTCCGCGCCGCCGCTGTCAGGCTGAATGAAGCCGAAACCCTTGGTGGAATTAAACCACTTGACCGTACCTGTTGCCATTTCGATAGTCCTTTACGTTTGCTTTAGTTTGACTGGGCCGAAACCCAGCCGGTTTGTATCGAGATTTTGGAGATAGAACGTCAGCAAACGCGAAGATCGCGAGGCCCGGATCGATCGGCCGAAATATCAATGGACCGCATATAATATGCCTTCGCGCAAAAAACAAGACGGGGCGGAAAATGGCGCGGCGGCAACGCTGCCCAACGGCCGCCCCAATCGCGTGAGAGCGTCGTCGCTGCGCGCCTGACGCGGGAGGATCGCGACAGCTTCGGGCACGGGTTTTGGGGAGAGGGACATGAAAATCGTTCTGCTTGCCGCTTGCCTGACGCTGGTGGCCGCCGAGGCGCAGGCGGTCTCGCGCTACGACCCGACCCGCATGAGCTGCGGCAAGGTGCAGGCGACGATCGCGCGCGAGGGCGCGGTCATCCTGCGTTACAGATCGGCGCGCGTGCCGGGCCTGGGGCTCTACGACCGCTATGTGCGGAGCCAGCAATTCTGCGACATCGGCGAGGTCAGGGCGCGGGCCTCCGTGCCGAGTGCCGATACGAATTCGTGCACCGTCTATAAATGCAAGCGGGTGGAATTCGATCGGCGCTTCCGCCGGCGGCTGCTTCCGGATTAGGCTGGTCGAGATGGGTGCGCCGGGGTACCGGCATCACCTGAATATCAGCACAGCTAAAACCCGAACGACACCTGCGCCGGCGGCGGCGGACCGACGCGCACGCCTTCCATGGCCAGCATCTTTTCCTTGGTGGCCGAGCCGCCGGCCGCGGAAAATCCGCCGATCTTGCCGCCGGCGGCAAGGATGCGGTGACAGGGGATGACCAGCGGCACCGGGTTGGCGCCGAGTGCGGCGCCCGTCTCACGCGCCAGCCCGGCATGGCCGGCGCGTTTGGCCAGTTCGCCATAGGTGGTGGTTTCGCCGAAGGCGAGTTTTCGTGCCGCGTCATAGATCGCCAGGCGGAACTCGTCGACGCCGCTGAGATCGACCGGCACGTTAGAGAAATCTATATCCTCGCCGGCGGCATAGGCCTTGATCGACGCGATCAGCTCGGCAACCCATTGCGGCTCGGGCTTCGCAGGCTGCTCGGCGGCGGCATGGCGCAGCAGCCGGCGCTCGACCGCGTCGCGATTGCGCTGCGGCAGGCAGAGCCGGGTCAGTCCGGCATCGCTCCAGGCGATGCCCATGAAGCCGAGCACGGTTTCGAAGACCGCGTGGCCGGCGGTGGCATGAGAGGCGTCCATGGCGTGCTCCTTTCCGGAATCCTGCGAAGTACAAATCCAGAACAATATCGCATTTCGCGGCCCGGCTCGCCACCCGAAAACCACCGGCTACCGCGGATTGCCCGGGGAAAGATGCTGGTGTAAGGACTTCTTAACACCCGACGAACCGGACCCGAGCGCCGCTTGCCAGCAAAATTCCTCTTTCCCGTCCTTGCGGCGGTGCTGGCCGTGGCCGCTCTCAGCGGTTGCACCTCGACTTCGCCGGTGACCCCGACGCCGGCCTTCACCGAAAATACGGCCAATACCGATGCCGGCTTTACGTTGGCGCTGCCTGACACGGTTTCGGTCCTGCCGGAGCCGTCCGGCGTCGCCCAGACAGCGGCGCTGCCGATCGAGCCGGCCGCCGCCTTTGCCGGGCCGACGCCGCTGGCGGCAAGTACCCCCGCCGTCATGACCGCCAACGCGCTGCCTGTTACCGCGACGCCAGCCGTCGCCATGCCGGTCAGCCAACAGACCGAGGCCATGCCCGGCGTTCAGCCGGTTTCCTACACGCTGCCGCAGGACCCGGCCGCTCTGGCCGCGACCGACCCCACCGAGGGTCAGTCCAACGCCGGCGGCCGCAGCGAGATCGAGCGGCTGATCGAGAAATATTCCGCGCTTTATCAGGTGCCGGTCGATCTGGTGCGCAGCGTCGTCAACCGCGAGAGCACGTTCAACCCGAAAGCCTACAATCACGGCCATTGGGGGCTGATGCAGATCAAGCACGCGACGGCGCGCGGCATGGGCTATGACGGGCCGGCAAGCGGCCTGTTCGATGCCGAGACCAATTTGAAATATGCGGTGAAATATCTGCGCGGCGCCTGGCTGGTCTCAGGCGGCAACCCCAAGCGCGCCGACCGGCTCTACCAGAGCGGCTATTATTATGACGCCAAGCGTAAGGGGATGCTGGGCGAAACCGGCCTCGGCAGCGACAGCCTGCGCCGCCGCATGCAACCCGATGCCTGAGCCGCGTCCGCCGGCGCCAAACGACATCCGCCTGCGCAAGATCCTCGACGACACGCTTCTGGCGCCGCGCTGGCCCGAAGGTTTTTTCATGCGCGCCTTCGAAGCCGCGGATGCACTCGCTTTGCATACGCTGTTGACCGCGGTGTTTGACGATGGCGCCGACGGGCCGTTCGACGAATGGTGGCCGCGCATTTCGGCCGACGCGGAATTCGACCCAGCTTTGTGTTTCCTGGTCATCGACGGCAAGGGCCGGCTGGCGGGCGCGGCGCTCTGCTGGACACGGGCGTTCGTCAAGGATCTTGCCGTCCACCCCGAGGCGCGCGGCAACGGCATTGCCGAGGCACTGATGCGGCACGCGTTTGCGGTGTTTCAGGCAAGGGGTGCTGCGCATGTCGATCTCAAGACCAATACCGTCGAGAACGCGGCTGCGGTCAGGCTCTATCAGCGGCTGGGGATGGTCGAGGTCGATTGGGCGGCGTGAGGGGTCGGGGCAAGCGGGCGCTCGACCGTAGAAGTCGGCGCCGCCCCTCATCTGCCTGCCGGCATCTTCTCCCCGTAGAGGACGGGGAGAAGGGGGCTGGCGGCAAACTCAGCTCCCTTTCTTCAACTCTGGAGATTGGCGAAATCCTTGGCGAAGGCACCTTTCTCCCCGTCGCTATACGGGGAGAAATGCCCGGCAGGGCAATGAGGGGCAGCGCACACCTCATGTGATTTGACGCTGCCGCGCCGTGACCTACCCTCCAATCGAAATGAACCGAGGAGACGAGCGATGCAGTCACCTTTCAACCGAAGCGTCATGCTGGCGGCGGTGATGCTTGCCGCCGGCACCGCAGCTTACGCCCATCACGGCTGGTCGTGGACGCAGGACGGGTTTTTCGAACTCAAAGGCAAGATCACGGCCATCTATATCGGCAACCCGCACGCCACGCTGGATGTCGACGCGAAGGGAGAGGCCTGGCGGGTGGAGATGGCGACGCCGTCCCGCACGATCGCCGCCGGCTTCACCGAGGAGGTCGCCAAGATCGGCGACGAGGTGACCGCGATCGGCAACCGCTCGCGCGACGAGACCGAAAAGCGCATGAAGGCGGTCCGCGTCATCGTCGGCGGCAAGACCTATGACGTCTATCCTGACCGCGTGCCGCCGGCCTGAATGGACGGGTTTTTCGCCGGCATCGAGCAACTCGCTTTGGTGCGGGGACTGAAGGCCTCCTTCGTCGCCTACCCCATCGTCAATGCGCTCCACATCATGTCGATCGGCGCGCTGCTGACCAGCGTCTGGCTCATGGATCTCAGGATCCTCGGCGCCTTCCGCTCGCTGCCGCAGGCGCCGTTCATCGCGCTGCTGCGCCGCACCGCATTGGCCGCGTTCGCCGGCGCGCTTGTCACGGGCTCGCTGCTGTTTTCAGTCAGGCCGAGCGAGTATGCGGCGATGCCGGTTTTCCTTGCCAAGATGGGACTCATCCTGCTCGCCGGCGTCAACTTCCTGGTCTTCATGCGCCGCGCAAGAGGCGGCGACGAGCCGGCCGGCGGGGCCGCAACCGTGCTGGCTGTATTTTCGGTGGTGCTGTGGACGTCCGTGCTTTTCGCCGGACGGTTTATTGGGTTTCTCAACTAAGCCGGGCGGCGGCACTGTTGGCCGATTTGGCGACTAATCTCGGGAGCTCCGAGTTATGCGTTGCGGACCCGGCCAGGACCCGCGCGCCATCGAAACGTGCGAGGTCCTGTAGAACCTGAGGGATTTTACCTTGGAGGGCAGGGTGGACTGGTACGAGCAGCTAGAGACTTGTGGCCGCGTCAGGCTTTTGTATGGTTCATCCCTGCTTCGAAGCCGATTGAGTGAGCCGACATGAGCTGTCCAGGAACCGGGACAGCGCCCCCTCTGGCCTGCCGGCCATCTCCCCCACAAGGAGGGAGATTGGCTAATCGCCTAAGCAAAATACTCCTGCAAGGGGCGCACTTCCAGGCTCCCCGCCTTCAGCGCCGCGATCGCCTCGGCCACCGCAGCCGCGCCCGACAGCGTCGTGTAATACGGCACTTTCTGCATCAGCGTCGCCCGGCGCAGCGATTTGGAGTCCGACACCGCTTTCTGGCCGTCCGTGGTGTTGAAGACGATCTGGACCTGGCGGTTGCGGATGGCGTCCTCGATGTGCGGGCGGCCTTCCAGCACCTTGTTTATCTTTTCGGCGACGACGCCGTTCTCGGCGAGGAAGCGGGCGGTGCCTGAGGTGGCGAGCACTTTGAAACCCTGGCCGGCGAGACGTTTCACCGCCGGCAGGATGCCTTTCTTGTCCTCGTCGCGCACCGAGACAAACAGCGTGCCCGCGCGGGGGAGATCAACACCCGCCCCCAGTTGGCTCTTGGCGAAGGCCAGCGCGAAGTCGCGGTCGAGGCCCATGACCTCGCCGGTCGAGCGCATTTCCGGGCCGAGCAATATGTCGACGCCGGGGAAGCGGGCGAACGGGAATACCGCTTCCTTGACGGCGATGTGGCCGGGGTTGCGCGGGTCGGGCATGGCGCCGTAATGGGCGAAGGCGTCTTCCAGGCTTTCGCCGGCCATGATGCGGGCGGCGATCTTTGCGATCGGCCGCCCAATGGTCTTGGCGACGAAGGGCACGGTGCGCGATGCGCGCGGGTTGACCTCCAGCACATAGACGGTGCCGTCCTTGATCGCGTACTGCACGTTCATCAGCCCGCCGACATTGAGCGCACGGGCCAGCGCTGCCGTCTGGCGCTCGAGTTCGTCGACGAGCTCCGATGGCAGCGAGTGCACCGGCAGCGAGCAGGCCGAGTCGCCCGAGTGGATGCCGGCCTCCTCGATGTGCTCCAATATGCCGGAGACGTAGGTCGACCTGCCGTCGCAGAGACAATCGACATCGACCTCGATGGCGCCCGACAGATAGGTATCGAACAGAAGCGGGTTCTTGCCGAGCAGCGTGTTGATCTGGCCGGTCTTGTCGTTGGGGTATTTCTGCTTGATGTCCTCCGGTACCAGGCCGGGCACGGTGTCGAGCAGATAGGACTGCAGCATGCTCTCGTCGTGGATGATCTGCATGGCGCGGCCGCCGAGCACGTACGACGGGCGCACCACCAGCGGGAAGCCGAGCTCGCCGGCGACGAGGCGGGCCTGCTCGACCGAGTAGGCAATGCCGTTCTTCGGCTGGCTGAGGCCGAGCTTGTGCAGCAGCTTCTGGAAGCGGTCGCGGTCCTCGGCCAGATCGATCATGTCGGGCGAGGTGCCGAGGATCGGGATGCCGGCCTTCTCCAGCGCATCCGCCAGCTTCAGCGGCGTCTGGCCGCCGAACTGGACGATGACGCCGACCAGTTCGCCCGACGCCTGCTCGGCGCGCAGGATCTCCAGCACGTCCTCCGGCGTCAGCGGCTCGAAATAGAGCCGGTCCGAGGTGTCGTAGTCGGTCGACACGGTCTCGGGGTTGCAGTTGATCATGATCGCCTCGAAGCCGGCGTCGCGCAGCGCAAAAGCGGCATGGCAGCAGCAATAGTCGAACTCGATGCCCTGGCCGATGCGGTTGGGGCCGCCGCCGAGGATGACGACCTTCTTGCGCGACGAGACCTGCGCCTCGTTGGCGAGCGCGCCGGCAAACGGCACCTCATAGGTCGAATACATGTAGGCGGTGGGCGAGGCGAATTCGGCGGCGCAGGTGTCGATGCGCTTGTAAACCGGATGAACGTCGAGCTTGTCGCGTATCTTCTGGATCTCTTCGACATCCTTCCTGACCAGGGAGGCGAGGCGGGCGTCCGAAAAACCCATCGCCTTCAGCATGCGCAGATTGGCGGCGTCCTCGGGAATTCCGTGCTCGCGGATGCGGGCTTCCATGTCGAGAATGCCGGCTATCTGTTCGAGGAACCACGGGTCGATCTTGCACATCGCGTGCACGTCTTCGAGCGAAGTGCCCATGCGGATCGCTTGCGCCACCATGCGCAGCCGGTCCGGCGTCGGCGTGCCCAAGGCGGCGCGGATGGCGTTGCGGTCGTCGACGTGGCTGGCAGCTGTCGTCCCATGGCCGATGCCGGGGATCTCGATTTCGTCCAGACCGGTCAGGCCGGTCTCCAGCCCGCGCAGCGCCTTCTGCAGCGATTCCTGGAAGGTGCGGCCGATGGCCATGACCTCGCCGACCGACTTCATCGAGGTGGTCAGCACTGGCTCGGCGCCGGGAAACTTCTCGAAGGCAAAGCGCGGGATTTTTGTCACGACATAGTCGATGCTCGGCTCGAACGAGGCCGGCGTTGCTCCGCCGGTGATGTCGTTCTCGAGCTCGTCCAGCGTGTAGCCGACGGCGAGCTTGGCGGCGATCTTGGCGATCGGAAAACCGGTCGCCTTGGAGGCCAGCGCCGACGAGCGCGAGACGCGCGGGTTCATCTCGATCACCACCAGGCGGCCGTCGGCCGGGTTGACGGCGAACTGCACGTTGGAGCCGCCGGTCTCGACGCCGATCTCGCGCAGCACCGCGATCGAGGCGTTGCGCATCATCTGGTATTCCTTGTCGGTCAGCGTGAGCGCTGGGGCGACGGTGATCGAGTCGCCCGTATGCACGCCCATCGGGTCGATGTTCTCGATCGAGCAGACGATGATGCAGTTGTCGGCTTTGTCGCGGACAACCTCCATCTCATACTCCTTCCAGCCGAGTACGCTCTCCTCGATCAGCACTTCGGTGGTCGGCGAGGCGTCGAGGCCGGACTGGACGATCTCGAAGAATTCGGCGCGGTTGTAGGCGATGCCGCCGCCGGTGCCGCCCATGGTGAAGGAGGGGCGGATAATTGCGGGCAGGCCGACATGGTCGAGCGCTTGTGCTGCAATCGCCATGGCATGGCTGATATAGCGCTGCTTGCGGTCGCCTTCGCCGAGGTTCCAGCGCGTTTCCAGAGCGTCGAGCGCGGCGTCGAGATTTTCGGGCTTCTCGGCCTTCAACTCGGCGCGTTCGGCCTCGTGCGTCTTGCGGTCGGCATTCTTGACGTCGGTGGCGTTGGCCAGCATCGACTTCGGCGTTTCCAGGCCGATCTTGTTCATCGCCTCGCGAAACAAAGCGCGGTCCTCGGCCTTGTCGATTGCGGTGGCGTCGGCGCCGATCATCTCGACCTGATAGCGGTCGAGCACGCCCATGCGGCGCAGCGACAAAGCGGTGTTGAGCGCGGTCTGGCCGCCCATGGTCGGCAGCAGCGCGTCCGGCCGCTCCTTGGCGATGATCTTGGCCACCACTTCGGGCGTGATCGGCTCGATGTACGTGGCGTCGGCCAGTTCCGGATCGGTCATGATGGTGGCCGGATTGGAATTGACCAGGATAACGCGAAAACCCTCTTCCTTCAGCGCCTTGCAGGCCTGGGTGCCGGAATAGTCGAATTCGCAGGCCTGGCCGATGACGATGGGGCCGGCCCCGATGATCAGGATCGACTTGATGTCGGTGCGTCTTGGCATGTCGAGGGTCCGTTCGGCGGGCGGCTTGCACAAAAAGCCGGACGGGATGACCCGGCCGGTTGCGCGCGCGATTCTGGTATCAGGCTAGGAGGGCCTTATAGGGAAGAGTTTTGCCGGATGTAAGCCCCTAAAATGCGGGTAGGGCGGTAGGGCAGTAGGGCAGTAGGGCAGTAGGGGAGTAGGGCAGGAGGGCAGTAGGCGGGTAGGGCGGAAGGGCAGATGGGCAGGTAGGCATTTGCGCGTGAGCGCGGGGGCGCGAGAGCGCGCGTGTAGG
>NZ_JAMYNL010000050.1:0-19346 GCF_040319065.1 Mesorhizobium sp. M0968 | reverse complement strand
CGGCCCGTCAGATCGCGGCCAACGCCGGTGCGGAAGCATCGATCGTTGCCGGCAAGATCCTTGAGAACAAGGGCGCGACCTTCGGTTACAACGCCCAGACCGGCGAATATGGCGACATGATCGCCATGGGGATCGTCGATCCGGTCAAGGTTGTGCGCACGGCCCTGCAGGACGCGGCCTCGGTCGCCGGCCTGCTGGTCACCACCGAAGCCATGATCGCGGAGGCTCCGAAGAAGGAGTCGGCTGGCGGCGGCATGCCTGGCGGCATGGGCGGCGGCGGCATGGGCGGCATGGGCGGCATGGATTTCTAATCCAGCCAATCTCGCAAGCTTACGAAAAGGGCGGCAGCGATGCCGCCCTTTTTCGTTGATGTGGCGGAGATTGAGAGGCCGTCCGATCCCAAGTAAGCAGGCGCGTATCCCGCAGGACGCGTCTGTTCGGCTACCATGCCCTTGCTTCCAAGCGTCGCGGCAGCGCAGAACATGAATCGTCGAGCTGCAGCCTTGGCCCTTTTGGCGGAACGCCGCGCCGCCTTCGATGCGATGAAGGCATAAACGTCAATGCACCGCGGCAGTGGCACTCTTGGCCGGCAATGCCCCCTCAATCAGCGCCGCGACCTCATCGGCTACCGCCAGCACCGGGGCGCGGTCGTGGGTGGCGCGTGCGATCACCATCAGTCCTTCAAGCGATGATTCGACCAGCAATGCCAGCGCGTGCGCGCGTCGCTCGGGCACCCCTGCCCTGACGAAGGCCGCCCTGAGCAAGCCTATCCATTGCTCGAAGGCGGACCGGCACAATTCGGCCAGTTCCGGCATGTCGATCGGCGAGTCCAAGACCACGGGTGCGATCGGGCAACCGAGCGTGAACCGATTGTCTTCCAGCATGCGCGCGACCGACTGGTAGATGTGGTGGACAGCCACCGCCGGGTCCTTTTCGGCAGCGAGCGCGGCGTCCAGCCTCTGCGTCACATCGGCGACGCTGTCGCGCGTCACCTCGATGACCAGCTGATCCTTGCCGCCCGGAAAGTGAAAGTAGAGCGAACCTCTCGGTGTGCCTGAGGCGCTCAATATGTCGTTGAGCGAAGTGCCGTGATAGCCGCGCTGCCGAAGCAGGCGCCCCGTGGTCTCGAGTATGCGGGTACGGGTGTCGTTCGCCATGTCAACCTCTGTCAGGAGTGAGCATTATAGACCTTGCCTCGAATATGACAATCGGTCTACATAATATGTAGATCAGTCTACATATCGAGAGGCAAATGCGCAGTTATCGTCTTGAAGGAACCTGCGGGACCAAGTGCCTGGTGATGCGCGACGAGGCGCAGCCGACGCCGAAGCCGCACGAGATCGTCGTGCGTGTCCGCGCCGCTTCGCTCAACCGCCGCGACACGATGATCCTCAACGGCAGCTATCCACTGGCGCCGCGCCAAGGGGTCGTTCCGCTGAGCGATGGTGCCGGCGAAGTCGTTGCGGTCGGCGAGGCCGTCACCCGCTTTGCGGTCGGCGACCGCGTCACCGGCAGTTATTTTGCGCGCTGGATCGATGGCCGCATCAATGCCGGTCTGATCGACCAGCTTGGCTGCACGCTGGACGGGATGCTGGCCGAATACGCCGTGCTCGACGAGCAATGGGCGGTGCGGCTTCCCGATCATCTCGACTGGCATC
Organism: Mesorhizobium sp. M0968; assembly: GCF_040319065.1. Lineage (NCBI taxonomy): Bacteria > Pseudomonadati > Pseudomonadota > Alphaproteobacteria > Hyphomicrobiales > Phyllobacteriaceae > Mesorhizobium > Mesorhizobium sp. M0968. The sequence continues at coordinate 17,688 of NZ_JAMYNL010000050.1, read as the reverse complement.
AAGCGGCGACACTAACCTGCGCCGGCCTGACCGCCTGGAATGCCGTGACGGCGGCCGAAATGCCGAAGCCCGGCCAATGGGTTCTTGTCATCGGTTCAGGTGGCGTCGCGCTATTTGCGCTGCAATTCGCCAAGCTGCTCGGCTGCCGTGTCGTGGCAGTCAGCTCGCGCAACGAGAAGCTGGACCGGCTGCAGGCGCTGGGCGCCGACCTCGTCGTCTCGACCGCCGACATGCCGGAATGGGGTGCTGCGGTACGAGAGCAGACCGGCGGCATCGACCTCGTCGTCGAGACCGGCGGCCCGCCGACCTTCGCGCAGTCGATGATCGCCTGCGCGCTTTACGGGCGCATCGTGCTTCTCACCATACAGGATGCGAAAGGCGGGACGGTGCAGATCCCCGGCCCGGTCTACCAGCGCAGCCTCGCCACCATCAGCCGCCTGTTCGTCGGCAATCGCACCAACCTCGAAGCCATGCTGCGCGCCATCTCGGTGCATCGGCTTAAGCCTGTCATCGACAAGGTGTTCGCCTTCGACAAGGCCAACGACGCCTATCGCTATTTCCAGCAAGGCGACGTCTTCGGGAAAGTGGTCGTCGACAGCGCCTGACTGGTCCGCCCCAAAATCTGATCGACCCCTCAAATCAAAGGAGAGGCACAATGACCATTATGACCATTCGTGAAGCAGAGGCCCAATGGCAGGGATCGTTGAAGGAAGGTTCGGGCCGGCTGAAGCTCGGCAGCGGCGTCTTCGAAGGCGCCTACTCGTTCCCGTCGCGTTTCGAGAACGGTCCCGGCACCAACCCCGAGGAATTGATTGCGGCGGCGCATGCCGGCTGCTTCTCAATGGCGCTGAGCGCCGTCCTCGGCCGCGAAGGTTACACTCCCGCACGCATCCACACGATCGCGAAAGCGCATCTCGGCGCCACCGCGGCTGGACCGACGCTGATGACCCGTATCGAGCTGGAAACCGAGGCAAGCGTCGCCGGGCTGGCGGCGGGGGAGTTCGAGCGGCTGGCGCAGACGGCCAAGGAGAGCTGCCTCGTGTCGCGGGCGCTGGCCGGCGTCGCAGTGATCACGCTCAAGGCCCGCCTCATCGAAACCGCTACCGATCACTGAAGGGAAGGAATATCCAATGACACAGGAACTCGTCATCGACATCGCCGCCGCCAAACGCTCCGCCGAAACGGCCGAGATCATGCGGCGCTACAACGACGTCTTCCAGCGCCACGACCCGTCGGCGCTCGACGATCTGGTGGCGGAAGATTGCGTGATCGAAAACACCACGCCGGCCCCGGACGGCGCCCGCCGCATCGGCAAGGGCGCCTGCGTCGAACTGTGGTCGGCGATCGCAACCGGACCCGGCACGCGCTTCGACATTGAAGAAACTTTCGTCGCCGGCGATCGGGCGACGATCCGCTGGCGCTACTGGATGGGCGACGGCAATTCGCTGCGCGGCGTCAACCTGATGCGCGTGGCGGACGGGCAGATTGTCGAGGCCATGGGCTATGTGAAGGGATAGATTTGAATGCCCGCGACCTTCCTGTCTACCGGTCCGCCAGCGCCAGTTTGGCGCCGAGCATGACAAAGGCTCCGGCGAAGGTACGGCGCATCCAGGTCAGCACCTTTGGCCGCGACACGACATGGCTGCGGATTGACGCCGCGAAAACGCCGTAGCCGACAAAGACCACGAAGGTGAGCAGCATGAAGACGCTGCTGAGCTCCAGCATCTGCGACAGCGCATGCGGTTCGGTGGTGCTGACGAATTGCGGCAGGAAGGCAAAGAAGAAGATCGACAGCTTCGGATTGAGGATGTTGATGAGGATGCCCGAAGTGATCACCTTGCCGGCCGAGCGCGGCGCCACATTTTCGTCGACGCTCAGGCCGCCCTTCTCCTTCAGCGTGTTCCAGGCCATGTAGAGAAGATAGGCGACGCCGAGATATTTCAGCGTCTCGAAGGCGACGGCACTGGTATGCAGCAGAGCCGCGAGGCCGGTGATGGCGGCCGCCATGTGCGGAATGATGCCGAGCGTGCAGCCGAAAGCGGCAATGATGCTGGCGCGCGCACCACGCGAAAGCCCGGCGCTCAGCGTATAGAGAACGCCGGTGCCGGGCGAAGCCACGACAATCAGCGACGTCAACAGAAATTCGATGCTCACGGATGGTCTCCCGGTGCTGGCCCTGCCGCCGGCAGCGTAATCAGCGAAACGTGCGGGCACAAGCCAACCTGAGAGCCTATGCGCATTCAGATCATGCTGTTGGCGTGCAGCTTGCTATCGGCAATAGGCTGCCGAACTTCCCAGTGTTCGACCAGCTTGCTGTCCTTCAGCCTGAAAATGTCGACAATGGCCAGGCCCTCCTCCTCCGGTTCGCGTTTTGCGTGCATGTGCACGATGACGAAATCCCCTTCGGCAAAAATCCGCTTCACCTCTCCCCTTACGAGGGGAAATGACTGTTTGAGCTGCTGCAGATAGGCTTTGAAGCCGTCCGCACCATCCGCAATGTTCGGATTGTGTTGGATGTAGCGTTCGCCAAAATGCGTCGAAGCAGCTTCGATGTTGCCCTGGTTTACTGCTTTGTCGATGAAGTCCAGGACGATCGTTTTGTTGGTCTCGAGCGAATTATGGATCTTGGCTGGAACTGGATTTGATGGTTCGTCACGCATGTTTTTGCTCCGTGAGGTGCCTGCTTCTGCCCGACGTGGACAGGGGCGTCCGCAGGCCGATATTGCCAACATGATCAGCCACGCTTGTGAGATGGTCGATACGCTATTCGCCTAGATTCTTATCCAATCGTCTAATATCGTCATCTGGTTCATTGTCGGAGGATGGTTCTCATGGACGCCTTGTCCGAAGTTCTTGCTTCGCTGAGATTTGGCAGCGCCATGATCGGCAGCGCGACCCTGCATCGGCCCTGGGGCATTTCAGTCGATCCGACAAGGAATGCCGCCATCCACGTCATACAGAACGGCGAATGCTGGCTGCGGTTAGCCGGTGAAAGGGAGCCGATCCGCTTAGGCGAGGGAGATGTCATCCTTGTCGCGAGCGGTATCGGGCATACCCTTTGCAATCCGGCGGATGCACCGACGGCATCGATATCCGCCGTCCTTTCCGCAAATCGGAGCGGACTGGAACCGAAAAGCGAGAGCGACGCGACAACTCTTCTTTGTGCGAGATATTCACTCGACGGCGTCGGGCCATACCCGATGGTTTCGCTGCTTCCTCCGCTGATCCATTTGACCCGAAATCAGATTGGCACCAGCGAGCCGCTGCGGCTTGCCCTGGAACTTCTGCAGGTCGAAGCGAAAGGCGATCTCGGCGGCCACGACATTGTCGCCCCACGCCTTCTCGACAGCACGTTGATCTTCTTGTTGCGTGCCTGGATCGAACATCAGCCACTCGGAACAGGGGAATGGTTTGGCGCCTTGCGCGACAAAGGCATTGCGCAGGCTTTGCGCCTGATCCACGAGCGGCCGGGCAATCCCTGGACCATCGCTTCCCTTGCCAGCGGCGCAGCACAATCGCGGGCCACCTTCGCGCGTCGCTTCGCTCAACTGGTAGGACAGCCGCCGCTATCCTATGTGACCCGGTGGCGGATGAACCTTGCCGCCAGGGCTCTGCGGGAAACGAACCAGAACATTGGTGAGATCGGGCGCGCCGTCGGATATGAATCGGTGCCGTCGTTCTCGCAGGCATTCAAACGGTTGACCGGACGATCACCCGGCCTCTACCGCAGCGACTTTCGCTCATCTGATTGAGGAATTTCAAAAGTGAGACGCCAGCCCGAGGGCCGCCATTACAGCGTCGGCAGTCCGTGAGCCCGGCGCGCCATCAGGCAGTCGTCATCGCCCGGCATGCAGGCGCGGCAGACGTCGGGGCGGATGTCGTAGATGCCGCAGGCCGTTGACTTGCCGACCTCGCCGCACAGTGCCGAACAGCGCGCGCCGTCGCAGCGCATACCGGCTTCGTCGGCAGCCACGTATTTTTGCGGGATAAGGTCGAGCTGCGCGTCATCCTCGGTGGAGAAGCGCGGCCATCTGGACGAGTAGGCGCAGCAGGCGCCACAGGTCTGGCAATCGAAGGCAATCGGACCGACGCCCTCTTGTGGCGACGAAAACTCCTCTGCGACCGCCAGGGCAAGCAGCCTTGGCGCAGATTTCCGGTCGGCATTTTGCTGCAAGGGCGCTATTTCTTCTTGGGCTTGCGCGGCGGTGCTTCCGCCGGCGACCTGAACAGATCAGTGCCCGCTTCGGCGGCTTCGCCGGTTTTTGGCGCGGCCGCCGGCTTGGCCGGCTTCACGGCGGCAGCAGGCGCTGCCGGCTGGCCCTTGGCGGAAAACTTGATTGCCATATCAATCCTCGTCAGAGAAACGCGATGATGGCGCATTCGGATTGCGAAGGCGGCCGATAAGCGCCGAAACGGCCGTGATGTTCATTTCTTCGGGCGACCAGTTCCTGGCTTCCTCGATGTGCCGGGGCGCCAGCTCGCGATGCGTGCTGCCGCTGTAGGCGGCATCCTGAAAGGTCACGCGCTCGCGGGTCTTGGTGTTTTCCCGGACGTATTCGATCAGATAATTGGGGCATTCGGCACGACCGCGCACGCCGAGCCGAACCTGGGCATCGCCGTGGACACGCCTGCAGCGCTCGAGCTTTTCGAGCACGCGCCGGACATATTCGACCGGCTTGTCTAGTTCGCCCACGACATCGGCGATGGTCGAATCTGCGGCGATCGCCTTTTGAGGCACGCGTTTGGTGGCCATCAGCGTTTGCCTGCGCGTTTCGGCGAGGCCGCGAGCGCAACCGCCGCCGCCATGTCGTCGGCTTCCTTCTCCAGGCGCAATTCGCGCAGCCGCGCGGTCTTGGCTTCGCGGGCCTGGCTGACGGCATCCCGTTCGGAATTGATGCGGTCGAGCGACATCGACTGGGTCCGCGTCTTGCTGAAAATGGATTCGGCCTGGTCGCGGGGTTTTTTTGAAGTTGCGGTCAAGGTCTTTCTCCCGGGTCGGAGCACGCCGCCGAAAAGTGGCGAGACTGGTCTTTCGGCCAGGATCCCGCACAAAGCAATACGGCAGCCGGTTTCAAATTGCTGGAACGTCCTTAGCACGTCCGGGCCGTCGAGCAGCGCTCTTTCGGCGGTCGAAGCGCAAAAATGAAAAAGGCCAGGCACCGCCTGACCTTCCATAAGAGCGCCTGCGCATCCCGAGAGACGCGCAAAGAAACGTTCTTCTCATGCGCATGAGCGGGACTTAACATCCCCGCGATCGTGCGCTGGAATTTGCCATTCACCGGTGCCAGTACATCCGTGGTCACCGGTGAGGCTGAATTCCGTTTTAGGCCGCCTTCAACTGGTCGGCGGACATCTTGCCCGACTTGTTGTCGCGGACCATCTCGTAGCCAAGCTTCTGGCCCTCGACGATGTCGCGCATTCCGGCGCGCTCGACGGCTGAGATGTGGACGAAAACGTCGGCAGAACCGTCGTCAGGCTGAATAAAACCAAAACCCTTGGTGGCGTTGAACCATTTAACTGTGCCTGTGCTCATAACGAACCCTTTCCATGGCAAATATTCGTTCGCCGTCATGCGGATGCACAACAACGTTTGTCTCGACTTTGATGGGGGAAGTTCGCCAAAGGCGCGCCTAGGCACGCGGATAACAAAAGTCGGTCAAACAAATATCGACAAAATTCTTATAGACTTCTTTGCGCGTTGTGTCAATTTTTTTGATTTGCCACACTCGCGGAGACGCGCGGCGGCGGCCCGCGCCAGCACATCGGACGGCGAAAGCCGGGCTATTGCCCGCCGAAAAAACCAATCAGCCGGGAACCATTTTGGCGCCGGGGCATTTTTTTCGGTGTCGAAAGCCGTTCTCGAAAGAGCGATCTTGAGAAAAGGCGGACGACAAACAGGACGCCCCCCGCGCAGATAAAAGGCACGAGGGGCGTTCCTGTGATGCGACCATTCGCGCCGCTGCACCCTGCCCCTCACAGCATGGCCCGGCTGAGCCCGCCATCCACCGGCAAAGCCACGCCGGTGATATAGGCGGCGTCGTCGCTGGCCAGGAACGCGGCAACCGCGCCGAATTCGGCGGGGGTGCCGTAGCGCTTTGCCGGGATTTCGGCCTGACTCTCGGCGGCGATCACAGCAGCGTCCACACCCCTGTCGGCGGCGTCCATCGCGTCGAACCGCTTCGTCCGGTCCGTCGCAAAACGGCCAGGCAGCAACAGGTTGACGGTGACGCCGTCCGCCGCCACTTCGCCGGCCAGGGTCTTGGCCCAGCCGGCAAGCGACGCGCGCAACGCATTCGAAGCGGTGAGGCCGGGGATCGGCTCGCGGACGGACGTGGAGGAAACGGCGATGATGCGTCCCCAGCGCCGTGCCCGCATGCCTGGCAGGAAAGAAATGGCGATGCGCATCTGGCTCAGCACCATGCTGGTGAACTGCTTTTCCCAGACGCTCGCATCGAAGACGCTGGCCGCGAAGGGCGGCGGGCCGCCGCCATTGAGCAGGACGATGTCGATCCGCTGATGCTCGTCCTCGATGGCACGGATCAGCCGGGAGACGCTGTCGTTGTCGGAAAGATCGGCGCTGAAGGTCGAGCAGACGGGGCTGGCGGACTCGATCGCGCACCGCGCCGCATCCAGGGTCTCCTTCCCGCGTCCGACCAGGATGATCTCGGCGCCTTTCGCCGCGAGCGCTTCGGCAACGCCGAAACCGAGGCCCTTGCCTCCGCCGAGGACAAGCGCCTTCCGCCCCTCAAGATTTGCGCTAATCAAGCCAAGTCTCCTCCTGGTTTTTGTTTCACTGCGCAGCCTCGGGATCAGGCCCGAGGCCATGCTTTGGGCGTGCATCAGCGAACATGCACGATAGCGTCGGCTTCGACCGGAACATTGGCCGGCAAGCCGGCCATGCCGAGCGAGCAGCGGGCGTGCTCGCCACGCTCGCCGAAAACATGGAGCAGAAATTCGGATGCTCCGTTGCCGACCTCCGAATAGGCCGAAAAGCCGGCCGCCGCATTCACATAGACGGTCAGCTTGGCGAATTTCACGACGCGGTCGAGATTGCCGTCCAGTCCCTTGTCCAGCCAATAGACGATGTTGGCCGCGCAGAGCCGGGCGGCGTTCCGCGCCGCGGCCAGATCGATCTCCCTGCCGACCTGGCCGATCGCAGCGATCTCCTGCCCGATCTCGGGGATCTGACCGGAGACATAGACGATGTCGGCGACCCGAACCGTCGGCGAGAACGGCAAAACGGGCCGCTCAAGCGACGGCCAGGCGACACCGAACTCCTCAAATCTTCTTCTGTAGGACAAGGTGGCTGCTCCTGTTTTCGTTGGCGCGAGCGGACCTTGAATTCAGATCGGGCTTTCGGATAGCCTGATAGTGCTGACACAGCTATCAGGAATTCTTATGACTGGTGATATCGACGTCAGGCTGCTGCGCGCCTTCGTCACCGTGGCCGACACGGGAACGGTGAGCCGGGCGGCCGATCGGCTTGCCCGCACCCAGGCGGCGGTGAGCATGCAGCTTCAGCGCCTCGAGGGTGCAGTCGGAGCCGAGCTGCTGCGCCGTTCGCCGCGCGGCGTGACGCTGACCGAGGCCGGCGAGATCCTGCTCGCCTTCGCCCGCAAGGCCATCGCGATCGGCGACGATGCCAGGCGCGAAATAGAAGGCCGCAGGCTGGTCGGCCGTGTCCGGCTGGGCATCGTCGAGGATTTGGCGGTGACGCGGCTGCCGCTGATCATTGCCGAATTCCGCCGCCGGCACCCCTCCGTTGAGATCGAGCTGACATCGGCCAGCAGCAGCGATCTCAGCAAGTCGCTGGGCGAAGGAAGATGCGACATCGTCATGGCCGATCCGGCGCGCTTCACAATGGCGCCGCGAGGCAATGTGTCACGACAGCTGGTCTGGGCGGCAAGCCGCATGATCGAGATCGATGACGAGGTCGAGCTTCCGCTGATCATCTTCGAAGGCGCCTGCTCCTGGCAGGACAGAATGCTGGCCTCGCTCGCCGAGGCCGGGATCGGCTGGAAGATCGGCTGCCGCGTGTCGACCTTCGCGACGCTGATCTCGGCGCTGAGGGCCGGGCTCGGCATCGGGCTTCTGCTGCAAGAAGGACTGCCGCCCGACTGCCAAAGCCTCAACGGACGCTTCAACCTGCCGCCGGCGGCGATGGCGGATTTCGGCGTCTATCTCGCGAGGGACCCGTCGCGGCTGGTCGAGGAGTGTGGCGATTTCCTGCGAGCGGGATTCGAAGCGTAGCGAAATATCTGACGCCGCTCACCGTTCCTGGTCGGTCGGGCGGATGACGATCTCGTTGACGTTGACGTGTGCCGGCTGGCACACGGCGTAGAGAATGGCCGCGGCGATGTCCTCGGCGGTCAGCGCCTCCATGGCGGCGAGCCGCTTGTCCAGATCGGCCTTGAACGCCGGATTGGTGATGTGGTCGCCGAGCTCGGTGCGCACCAGGCCGGGCTCGATGACGGTGACGCGAACCTTGTCGGCGTAGACTTCGCGGCGCAGCGATTCGGAAAAGCCGACGACACCGAACTTGGTTGCCGCGTAGCCGCTGGCGCCCGGATTGGCGACACGGCCGGCGACCGACGAGACATTGACGATGTGACCCTTGGCGGCCCTCAGATGCGGCAGCGCCGCTTTGGTGACGCCCATCAGCGCCAGCAGGTTGAGCTCGACCATGCGGCGCCAGTCGTCGAGCATCGCCTCGGCGGCCGGCGACAGAAGCATCACCCCAGCATTGTTGACGAGGATGTCGAGGCGGCCCCATTCGGTGACAACCTTGTCGACCATGGCGGTGACATCGTCGTTGCTGGTGACGTCGGCCTCGATGCGGAGCGCCGTGCCGCCGGCCTTTTCGATACGTGCGGCCAGCGCTTCGAGACGATCGGCGCGGCGTGCGGCAATCGCCACCTTGGCCCCGGCGGTTGCGAGCGCCACAGCCGTTGCCTCGCCGATGCCCGAGGAGGCGCCGGTGACGAGTGCGACCTTGCCGGCCAGTGCGGAAGAAACAGAAGTCATTGTGAAGTCTCCAAGGCCCCTGCCCGATCTTCAGATAGGCCGCGGGCCGCGAAGTGGAAGACCAGCTTGCCGGTTGCTCGGCTCTACTCGTCTGGGCCGGGCTCCGGCCAAGGCTCTTTCGCCGCCTCGGCATACCAGTGCCGCATCGCCGGCATCGAAAGCACGGCGTCGACATAGGCGCGGGTATCGGTTGCCAGCGTGCCGCCATAGGTGTCGAAGCGGGTGACGACCGGCGCATACATGGCGTCGGCCGCGGTGAAATGGCCAAACAGAAACGGCCCGCCTTTGCCGTATTTTTCGCGGCATTCGCGCCATAGCCCTTCGATGCGCGCCCGTTGCGCCTCACCTTCGGCGTCGAGCGGCTTGTGGCCTTTCGGCCGGCGCAAATTCATCGGCCAGCCATAGCGGACCTCGCGAAAGCCGGAATGCATCTCTGTCGCCGCCGAGCGGGCCAGCGCGCGGGCGCCGATGTCGGCCGGCCAGAGCTTTTTCCCGGGAAACAGCTCGGCGAGATATTCAAGGATGGCAAGGGTTTCCCAGACGATCCGGACCTCGCCATTCGGCAGCCGATGGTTCAGCACCGGCACCTGGCCGGTCGGCGATATCCTGGCCAGATTGGCCGCGGTCTCGGGCGTGCGCAGGCGCACAAGACCTTCCTCGAACGGGATCTCCAGATACTTCATCGCCAGCCACGGCCGCAGTGACCACGATGAAAAACACTTGTTGCCGATGAAGAGCGTGAATTCAGCCATTGTCCCTCCGGCCCTGTCTATTCGAGCGTTCTGGTGCACCCTATTCTGTCGGCTTCGCGGCCGGAAGCTATCCCAATCGACGGGCAGAACCCGGAACCTAAGCGATCCGCGACCGTTTCTCCAGGCGAACGGTTCAGGAGATGCGAGATGGTGAACAAGGATCAGGTTGCCGGCGTTGCCAAGCAAGCCAAGGGCGCCGTCAAGCAGGCCGCCGGCAAGACCACCGGCAACAGGCGCACCGAGGCCGAAGGCGATGTCGACAAGGCCACCGGCAAGATGCAGAAAGCCTATGGCGACGTAAAGGACAAGGCCGGGAAGGCGCTCTGATCGTGCCTCGTTGGGGCAGCGAAGAAAGGCGGCGGGTGCCGCCTTTTTCATGCTCGCTCAACTTCAGAATGTAAGGCTTTTGATGAAGGCGTTGGTGAAAGTGACCTCGCCGTGGTTGCCGGTGGCCTCGCCCAGAACCACTTCCATACTATTGCTGGTCACCCGCGCCAGCGCGAAACCGCCCATGAAGGCCGCCTTCGGCTTGAACAGATCGAGCCCGTCACGGCGATAGATCATCGGCGTCGCGTGCTGGTGGCCGTGAAAAATGCCGACGACATTATAGCCCTTCAGCGCAGCCAGCAGCGCCTGCCTGTCAGCCTCGCTCCACCAATGCGGTGGACCCGTGCCGCCATCGTCGAACGTTCTTTTGCCGGCGTTCCATCTTTCGATCGAAAAATCGTCCCAGCCATAGTGCTGGAACAGGATGACGGGGCGCCCATCGCCGGCATAGGTCGCCAGATCCTGCTTCAGCCATGGCAGGCTGCTGGCGGAGACATGGGCGGTATCGCCGGCGAAGCGGTGCGTCTGGACAAGATGCAGGCCGCCCCAATCCCACGAATAACAGTCGGTCGCGACATCGAAGGCAGTGGCCGGCACCGGCGGCTTGAAGAACACGCCGGGGCGGTGGTTGACCTCGACGTAGTCGCGCATTTCGCGGCGGTACCAGTCGACATGCGAGCGCGGGCCGTTCTGGTCGAGGTCGTGGTTGCCGAGGCCGACATAGACCGGCATGTGCACGCGGTCGGGGCCGACGCCTTGCTGGTAGCGCTGGCTGAACTGAAGCAGCTGCGTGCCCTCGCTGGGCTGGGTGATCTGGCCGCCGCCGTCATCGGTGATGTCGCCGCCAACGACGAGGCCGATCGGCGTGCCGATTCTGCCTTTTGAGCGCAGGCCGGTGGCGACGCCATCGACTTCGGCCGGCCATTGTCTGTCGCCGATGCCATTGAGTGCGGCGACGTTGCGCAGCAAGGCGTCGTCGGTCTTGCCTTGCTGCTCGCAATGCGGGCTCAACCCGCTGGCCATGCGGCAGGCATGGACGTCGGCAATGAACAGGAAAGTGGCGTCGATCGGCGGGATGCGCTGCCCGGTCTGGCCGAAGGCCGGGCGCGAAACGGCGCCGGCCGCGGCAACGGCCGCTGCCTTCATCAGGAACCTGCGCCGGGAAACAGGCCGGGCGGGAATGCGATACATCATGCGCTAAAATTCAGCACGACGCGGACCGGCAGTCCAGTTGCTCGCAAAGTATGTCGACACGTTCTCCCAGGTCTGGCATTGCTTTCGGCATTCAACTTGCGCGGGCAGAGAGGACGCCATGAAAACTGCATCCATCGGTATGACAATGGCGATTCTGGCGGTGACGAGCGCAGCGCATGGCGCCGGGTGCATCGACGCCAAATCGGCCAAGGCCGGCTTCATTCTCGAAAGGCCCGGCATCCACAGCGAATTTCGCCCGGCGGCGGGCGGAATGGTGGCGGTTGCCAACAAATACCAGTCGCAATCGCCGCAGTCGCAGTACCTGTTCGGCGGGCTGATCGAGGTGTTTCGCGACAGCAGCACGGGGCAGCTGGCGATGATCCCGTTTTCCGATCTCAGGAAGGTGTTCCCGCTGAAGGCGGGTGCCAAGAGCAAGATCGTGTTTGCCCGTCTTGCACCGAACAAGCCGCCGAAGGGCACCGAGACGCTGGAGATCAACGTCAAGGGCAAGGAGACGTTCAGCCTGGGTGACTGCAAATACTCCGTACTCGCGGTCAAGCAGACGATCAGGAGCGAGGCCGGCGAGACGCGGGACGAGTTCACCGCGCTTTACGCACCCGACCTGCAGGCAGTTGTGGCCAGGCGCTATGACGAGGGCACTAGCGCCGAAAGCGTGGTCGCCTACGAGCTGATCAAGCCGCTGCCGAATTAAGAGCTCGGCCTCCCGCCTCGGTCGCGATATCAGCGACTGCGGCCTCTGTCCTGCCAGCGTTAAAGCGCTCTGTGCAGTATCCTGCGACGTCGCCTCGTGACTCCCTGTTCCAATGCCATCAGGCAATCGCGCAGCACGCTTGCGTCCTGCGCGGTCTTGGCCATCGACATGGCGCCGGAATAGCTGGCGACAGCCAACGCTGCGAAGCGCTGCGGATCGATGCCCTGTTCCCGGCCCGCCTGCTGGTCGGCCCTGATCTTGTCGGCGATCGCCTGACGCCAGGTAGAAAAAATGCTGGCAAGGGCAATGCGGAAATCCGGATCGGCAAGCGACAGTTCATGCGCCAGGTTGTTGAGCGGGCAGCCGCGCACGAAACCCTGCTGCTCCAGCTCCGCCGCGACGGCCGCGAACACGGAGCGCACGCCCTCGCGCGCTGAGGGAGCCATCCGCACCGGCGCGATCCATGTCTCTTCTACGGCGGCGGCGACCCGCTCCTCGATCACTGCGAGCGCCAGCGCCTTCTTGGTCGCGAAATGGTGGTGCAGCGCGCCGCCGGTGACGCCCGCCGTCGCCATCAGGTCGCCCATGCTGGACGCATGATAGCCGCGTGCCTGAAACGCCTCCTCGGCGACATCGAGCACCTTTTTGCGCATGCCTTCGGGGTCGTTGGTGCGTTTTTGAGCCCGCGACCTTGGGCGAGCGGATATCTCTGCTGACATCTTCACACGATAGCAGATTGACAAAACAGGACAACCGGTCTGTTTTGTAAAACAGCCGGTAGGGTTTGCTTGGCGCGACGCCGCCAACGCCCAGTGATCGATTCGGACGAGGCGCTGCTTCTACTCTTTCATGAACCAATCAATATTCAGCGTGCCTCTTCGCCACTCCGTTGCGGTCACATCGCCACTTAAACTAACCACCGACGATTTCGCGTCTCTTGCGAGGCTCTTCAAATCGGCAAGAGCCATTTTTTCTTCGAGTGGCAAAAGGTGCCCGGCACTCCAGAACCTGACATTTTCGTCTGTATGCCTCAGGGTTCCCAACAGAAAAGATCGGCCACGATCAGGTCGGTTCCTGATCTCTCTTATTGCGCGGATTAAGCGGTCGTGAGCAGCATTCGATCCTTTGACATCCCCCATTTCAAGTAGTTGACGGTGCAATATGGCAGCCTCAACGTATTCTCTTTCGGGGTCCCTTGGCGCTTCTGGCTGCTTCGCATCGAGCACCTTTTTGCGCATGCCTTGGGGGTCGTTGGTGCGTTTTTGAGCCTGCGACCTTGGGCGAGCGGATATCTCTGCTGACATCTTCACACGATAGCAGATTGACAAAACAGGACAACCGGTCTGTTTTGTAAAACAGGATGACTGTCCTGTTTTGGAGATTAAGCGATGAACCTGCCTTTGAACGCCGTGCCTAAATCCGATCTGCTCGCCTCGCCCGTCGTCGAACTCAGGCAATACACGCTGAAACCCGGCAGGCGCGAGACGCTGATCGGCATCTTCGACGGTCACCTGATCGAGGGCCAGGAAAGCGCGGGGATGACCATCATCGGCCAGTTCCGCGATCTCGACCGGCCGGATATGTTCGTCTGGCTGCGCGGCTTCGACGGTATGGAAGCGCGGAAAAACGCTCTGACCGCCTTCTACGACGGGCCGGTCTGGGCTGCGTGGCGCGACGCCGCCAACGCCACGATGATCTCATCCGACGACGTGCTGCTGCTGAAGCCGGCCTGGCCGGGCGCGAACCTAGACCTCTCGGGATCGAAACGATTACCCCAGGCGAACCTCGAAAAACCGAGCGCAAGCAGCGATTTGCAGGCAATTGTTGTCATCAGGATTCATCATTTGCAACCGGGCCTGGAAGCCCGTTTCGCCAACGACTTCCAGACCGCGGCCCTTCCGGTGCTCGCCGCATTTGGCGCGTCGCCGCTCGCCGCCTTCGTTACCGAGCATGCCGAAAACAGCTTTCCGCGGTTGCCGGTGCGGGCCAGCGAAAACGTCTTCATCATCATCACCGGTTTCGACAGCACCGAAGCGCATGCCCGCCATGAGGCAGCCTTGGCTGCCTTCCCGAGATGGCAGGAATTGGAGCAGGCCGCGCAGTGGGAATTCGCCAGGCCCGTGGAGGTTCTGCGCCTGGCGCCGACGGCGCGGTCGCTGCTCGGACAGCCAACGCCGGCGTGACCAATGCCGTTGAAAGCCACCTATGTGCACTGAACCCCCCTGTCTGGTTCACACCTGAAAATGCCTGGCATGGATCACCTGGTAACGCGTGGTCCATGCGGTTGCCTGCTCCAGGTCAAGGCAAACGCGCAGCAGCCGGTGATCCTCGTTCTTGCGGCCAATGAGCTGGATGCCAATCGGCAGGCCGTCTTTCGACTGGAAAAGCGGCAGGCTGGCGGCCGGTTGGCCGGTGACGTTGAAGATTTCTGTGAAAGGCGCAAAGCCGTAGGCCCGGCTCGCCCAAGCCTCGTAATCGAAGAGAGCACCATCGCCATGGATGGCGCCAAGCCGGGGCGTAGGCTCGGCCGTCGTCGGCGTCATGATCAGGTCGAACCCATCGAACGCCATCGCCATCGCCAGCGAAGCGCTGTGCACACGGTCCTGCGCCCTGAGATAATCGGCGGCCGAGGATCGCCGAAAACAGTCGAGCGCGTGACGAGTCAGGCTTTCGATTTCGCCGGCCCCCGGCATCCGCCCGATCTCGTCGGCGCGCTCGTCAACCAGCCGCGCGACCTCCGACATCCAGAAGATGCTCCAGTCCGCTTCGGCGCTGGCTTCCCGCGGGAAACGCGCGTCTGTGACCTCGTGCCCCCTGTCCTCGAGGAGGATCATGGCTTCCTGGAATCTTGCCCCGATCTCGGACGCGACGGGCGTGCCGTCCGGCCGGCGCGCCAGGCATGCGATGCGCAGACGCTCGCCGGGCGAAGACAGCCAGTCCAGGTAGGACGGCACCGATTTGGACACGGAGTAAGGCGCTCCTTGTTCTGGACCGGCAGTCATGTCCAGCATGGCGGCGCTGTCGCGAACGGTGCGGGACAGGACGTTCTCGGCGTAGAGCCCGGCGCCGACCTGACCTCGACCAGGCCCGACAGGCATGAGCCCGCGCGACGGCTTCATGCCGAACACGCCGCAACAGGCAGCCGGCACCCGGATCGATCCGCCGATATCGGAACCGTGGGCGACCGGCACCATGCCGCTCGCCACCGCGGCAGCAGCTCCGCCGCTTGAGCCGCCCGCCGTCAGCGAAGGATCCCAGGGGTTCGAGGTGGGGCCGCGAAAGCTGGGTTCGGTGACGAAGTCGTTGGCAAATTCAGGCGTGTTTGTCTTGCCCAGCAAGATCAGACCGGCGGCCCGCCAGCGCCGGACGATCTCGCTGTCGGGCTTCGGCGCGGCATCCTTGAAGTAGAGCGACGAGTGCGTCGTCGGCCACTCCCATACATTGACGCCGGTGTCCTTGACCAGAAAAGGAATGCCGGCGAGTGCCGCCTGCCGGTTGCAGCTTGCCGCAACGGAAAGCGCCCGGTCCGCATCGATCAGCGTCACGGCATTGAGGGCGGGATTGATGCTTTCGATCGCTTCGATAGCCGCCTCGACGACCTCGACGGCCGACAATTCGCCCGAGCGAACATGCCCGGCCAGGGCGACGGCATCCAACGCCACGTATTCGGAAAGATTCATGACTGCTCTCAGCCCGGACTACCGGTCGCTTCGGCTGTCGGCTGGGGTCCAGCTTTGGTACCGATCTTGAAATACCGGCCGATGGCTGCCGCGACCAATGCCGGATCCTCCCAGTGCGGGTTGTGTCCGCATCGCACCGCGCTCACGAAAGCGGCGCTAGGGATTTCTTCGAGGAGCCGCCGTTGGTGCGTTTCGTCGAAGAGCAGGTCGTGCGCGCCAGCAATGACAAGCGCCGGCAGGCGCAGCATGCGCGCCTTGTCGGTCAGATCGATGCGCCGAACCTGCTCCAGGATTGCG
Organism: Mesorhizobium sp. M0968; assembly: GCF_040319065.1. Lineage (NCBI taxonomy): Bacteria > Pseudomonadati > Pseudomonadota > Alphaproteobacteria > Hyphomicrobiales > Phyllobacteriaceae > Mesorhizobium > Mesorhizobium sp. M0968. The sequence continues at coordinate 1,702 of NZ_JAMYNL010000050.1, read as the reverse complement.
CGCCAGAGTGCCGCCGGCATGGCTGACGCCTCCTCCGCAGTCATGGTCAGGAATTCCGCTGGAACCTCGGCTTCGCAGGCATGCCAATAGTCATAGAACGGATCGGCCGGCGATATCGGGTCTCGAAGCGCCCGCACACCAATGGTCATCGGGTGATCCTCACCGATCTGCGGCCGTAGCGTTCCGGCCATCAGCACCAGGCCGCCGATCATCTCGGCGTAGCGTGCGGCTGCCTCGATCGCCACCATACTGCCCAGGGAATGCCCGACCAGAACCGGCCGCTCGAGCCGCAATCGCTCGATCAAACTCGCCACATCTTCCGCGAAATCCGCTGGGGCGAAGCCGCGTGTCCCGGCCGGCGAGGCGCCATGCCCGCGCAGGTCTGGAATGACAAGCCGGCGCCCGGCGAGATGCGGCGCCAGCAAGGAGAAGCTGCGGCTCGTGTCGGAGAAGCCGTGCACCAGCACCAGCGCGGGCTCCTGCCCGGCGATTTCGACGAAGGCCGTTTCAGTGCAGCCGGCACCGACCTTGCGCTTGCGGCCGCTCCAGCCCGCCTGATCGGCCGATATCACAGGCCGAGCTGCTGCTTGACTGCATCGAGCGCGGGCTTGCCATCGAATGTGGTGACACCGGCAAGCCAGGCGCCGAGCCTATCCGGATTCTCTTTGAGGGCCTTCAGGCCGGCTTCCTCCGGCTTCATACCGTCATTGATGAGATAGCCCATGCCGAGATTTTCGAAATCGATATCGAAGGCGAGGTTCTTCAGCAACTGCCCGACATTCGGGCATTGCTGCAGATAGCCCTTGCGCACCTGCGTCGTCACCGTCGCGGCGCCGAAGTTCGGGCCGTAGAACTTGTCGCCGCCGCTCAGATATTTGAAGTCGTACATCGTGTTCATTGGATGCGGCGCCCAGCCCTGGAAGACGATGAAGCGCTTTTCCTTGATCTCGTAGCCGACCTCGGAAAGCATGCCGGCTTCACTCGATTCGACGACCTGCCAGCCATCGAGGCCGAGCGACTTATCGGCGATGGCGTCCATCATCAGCTGGTTGGAGCCCGGCTCGATGCCGTACATCTTCCTGCCGAACTTGTCGGCGAACCTTTGCAGGTCGGCAAAATCCTTGACGCCGGCCTCCCACACGTAAGTCGGCACGGCAAAGGTGTATTTGGCGCCGACGAGATTGACGCGCACATCGTCTACCGAGCCGTCCTTCTTATAGGGCTCGTAGTAGGTGATCATCGCCGGATCCCAATAGCCAAGGAACACGTCCAAATCATTGTTCTTCAAGGATTCATAGATGACGTTGATGCCCAGAAGCGAGCTTGCCGGCTTGTAGCCGAGCGCATCGAGCAAGACGCTGGTGACACCGGTGGTGAAGGCAAGGTCGTTCCATCCAGGCTCGGCCATGCGCACGACCTTGCATTGCTCAGGTTCAGCCGCAAAGGCCGGCCGGATCGCCAGCAGGACGCAGAGCGAGGCGCCTATTCCAAGGCTACGAAGCATTTCGGTTCTCCTCATTTCACCAACGACGTTGACCATTCGGTTTTTAAATTGTCCCAACGGTCAATCATTGATCTCGGCGGACAAAAATGTCAACGTCGGTTTTCGATGCATGGTGGGGTGGACGGCGCCCGACGGCATCGGATGTGCCAGAATGAGTTCGTTGAGATCTCAAACAAGGGAGCCGTCCGTGGAACACCT
>NZ_JAMYNL010000049.1:0-19386 GCF_040319065.1 Mesorhizobium sp. M0968 | reverse complement strand
CAACTTCGGCAAAGCCCGTCTCGCGGGCTCTCACCGTGCGGCGCCACTTATAGATCAGGCTGGTCGCGACATCGTACTGACGCGCCACCGCCGCCACTGTGGCCCCGGGCGCAAATGCCGCGGCCAGTATCCGGCACTGATCCTCTTCACTCCAACGACGACGACGCTCCGGCCCGGTCAATAACGTCACATGGCTCATGCTGTGCTGCTAACTACGCTCGTAAGGACAACCCTAAGAGCGCAGCCTCGCTACCGGGCCATGCTCGCGCAAGGCGGCCCTCGCCGGAGGCGTACGGGATAGATCGGTTCTCCACGGCAGATATTGGCGCAGCAATCGGTTCGTGTTTTCGTTCGAGCCGCGCAGCAATCTCTGCTACCGCCCTGGTATTGCAGGTGGATAGCGCCGGCACGTGACCTTACTTGGCCCTTCGTGGCAGGCGCGCCAATAGCTGCAGTCGTTGACTGCCCTACTGCACTCAAGGAGAAGAGATCACGAGATGGGTATTTGTACCTGTTGCACCGAAGGCGGATACTCCGACGAATTTTTTGTCGGTTGATAGGTTCTGCTGCTCGGAAGGAACCTGGATAAACTCCTCCGCGATTCTGGCTCGCGGATTGAGTTGCTTGAAATGGAGATTGGGCGGGATTTTGCCCTCTGAGGCGACGAAAATGGCTTTCAGCAGGCCAGCCAACCCCGACGCGGGCTCGCTGTGCCCAAAATTTGTTTTGAGCGAGCCGATTGGAAGGCGCTCGATACCAGTCCGTCGAGCAGCGCCGAAAACTCGTTCGATCGCCTTGAGCTCCAAAATGTCTCCGACCTGGGTCCCGACGGCATGAGCTTCAAGATAACCGACGTCGTGAGGTGAGACACCGGCGACGCTGTATGCCTGTAGCATAACCTCCGCCAGTGCTGATGCGCGGGGCATTGCAAGATTTGAACTCCGGCCGGTATGGTTCACCGCCGAGGCACGTACGAGGGCGCGGACAGGGAGTTTAGCCGATTTGGCATGGCGCAATGTTGTCAGCGCAACAATTCCACAACCTTCCGCGCGGACATACCCGTCGGCATCTGCACTAAAAACTCGACAGCGGCCCGTGGGTGACAGCAAACCACTGGCAAGAAAGGTTAGCATTGAGTCAGGCGTCAGAATGAGGCTAACCCCGCCGGCCAGGCAAAGTTTAGTCTCTCCGGACAGCAAGCTTTGACATGCTAGATGGACGGCAACCAATCCAGATGAGCATGCCGTGTCAACCGCGACACTAGGCCCACTGAAATTGAAATGTGACGAAACCCGGTTCGGTATCGCACTCGGAGCGGAGGCTAGATACGTACTAAAAGAAACCGCCGACGGCTGCCTGTAAAGCCATCTATGATAGTCAAGATTGGTAGCGCCAGCAAAAACACCTACGACCCAGTCTTGCCAACCATCCGCTCGCAATTCGGCAGATTCCAGCGCCTCTCCCGCGCACTGTAGGAACAGAGATTGCTGTGGATCGATCGGTGGATTCCCATCAACTGCGGGGTAATCAAGAAAGCCACCCGGATGGCTCATAGCGAACTCTATTGGACTTCCGGTTGCCCAAGATGCAGGCGGAACTAGCCACTTATGGCGGGGCCTAATAGAAACGGCGTCGCCACCTGCCAGCAATAGTTGCCACAGCTGCTGGGGGTTAAAGGCACCAGGAAATCGGCAGGAGTAGCCAACTACCGCAATCTGGTCTGACCACACGATGGAAGAGCACCCGCCATAGGAGATTAAGGAACACGCTGAAATGTAATGCGCAAGAGACTCATAGTTCCTGTATGGAAGCCAATCATTGATAATTTGAACCAGTGCACATACCGGTGAAACACATCCGCTCCGACCAAACCGATAATCTCGTCCTGTCGTTCATTCAGACGGTGGATCCATGCATTGCAAGTGCGCACATAATCAGCGCGGTCATTCCTTAGACGAATAATTTCGAATTTTCGTTCGGCCGCCACAACAATATCAGCCAACCGTGGAAGGTCAGTTTCTGGCCAGATTTCCTTCGCTATGAACGGGTGCAAATCGTGTCGGTCGGAATTCTCATATGCTATCGTTTGAAGCGACATACGTTTCCCCGGACGAAGCCATGCGTGACACCGATCGAAGAACGATCGGTACCCTGCTACCTTTTGGCTATGTGACATATCTGGTCGTGCGAAGTGCTCAAATGCTCCGATAGACACGATCGCATCGTACGGTTGAGCGGGGATGTGATCGAACCAACTTTGAACTTCAACCTCAATGCGATTATCTCCTAGCGAGGAGATATAATCGGCTTGCTGCTGGCTAAGAGTCAGTCCGATAGCATGATGCACGCGATGGTGGTCAACCATGCGGGTCAATGCCGGCCCCCAGCCGCACCCAATGTCGAGCGCAAAGCGAGTGCCTGAAGCCCCAGCCTGGGAAATATGATAGTCGAGCTTCTGCTCCTGTGCTTGCTGAAGTGTTTGCGCCCCTTCCCAGAGTGCGCACGTGTAGGTTTTTGTGTCATCCAGCCATAGATGATAAAAATCATTTCCAACGTCATAGTGGTACTGAATAGCCTGTTTTGAGGCACCGGGATCCGCAAGGGCCGTCGAATCAAACATCTTGGTCAACCTGTTGGTGAAAGAGTTGCCGTAGGCTAAAGCTAACAGGATTGGACGGTAGAAATATGTGTTGAAAATCTTTCTATCGTTGGATGGTCATACGCGCTTGTCGGGTCAATTTCTCGGCCGAGCCAAAGGCCAAGTTCCTCTGTCATCACAATAGTCATCATTGAATCGAGACCGATCTCATCGAACGTTTGAGTGCGCCCGATTGTGCTAGGCTTCAGATCAAGGAGACGAGCAATGTAGCTAGTTATCCAGTCCTTGATTTCCGCGGGTTTCGGTCCCGCCCGACCGGCATCAACATCACCACTTGGGCTCACGGGACGTTCAATGCTCGACATTCTACGTCCTTCTCCTCAACAGTCGCTCGCTGTTTCCTTATGCCTCACAGCAACGACTTTGTCTTGGCACCATCCGGCGTAACGCGATGAACACCTCGAACCGCACCAAGCTTTTCCAGTGACCACACAACAACGCCCCCAATGTCGATTTGTCGGCTTGAAGTCGAGAAAATCGCGGCCTTGGGAAAGGCGTGATGCGTGTTATGCCACCCCTCACCGCCAGTCAAAAGTGCCAACCAGGCCGAGTTGCGACTCTCATCATCCGATGCAAAGACCTTCTCACCGAAAGTGTGCGCCAGTGATGTTATGCTCCAAATGGCATGGTGCACAACGAACATTCGTACAAAACCACCCCATAGCATCCCTGTCCAAGCACCCCAAAGGCTCTGCGACACAGCGGCCCCAATGGCCGCAGGGAGTAGAAGACCCAGCACGACAATTAATAGGTAGTGTCTGTTCATTTTGACAACATCTGGGTCACGCAAAAGATCGGGCCCGAACCTCACATAGTTAGTGACTTCTGGCACAAACATCGAACCAATGTGGGCGTAGCATAGCCCTTTGAAGCGACCCCAAATTCCCTTGCCACTAAGATTGGGCGAATGGGGGTCATCCTCACTATCGGAAGACATGTGATGCCGACGATGATTACTTACCCAGTGAAGGACAGGGCCTTGGGCAGACCACGTCCCCAGCACGATGAGCGCTAACTTTACCCAACGATCAGCAGTAAAGGCGCGATGGGCTAAGAGTCGATGAAACCCCACGGTAACGCCGACCAACGTAAGCAGATAGAACCCAAAAAATAGACAAATATCTAACAGGCTGACTCCGTACTGCCAACCGAGGCCAATCGCATAGGCAGTAGCCAATGTCGGGACTAGGACCGTTAACGTGGCAGCAATACGTTGCGTTCTGACTGCGCGTCGATCGCGTATGACCGCCCTACCTGTCGCCACTGGCACCCGTTCAGCGTCATGCGGGCCACCCAATTCGACAACGTTGTTCATGTCAAACAACCTCCGCCGCTGGCGTAACCAAAGCCTTTCATTTAGGCCTAATTATTTTGGCACAACTCGCCGCCTTCGATCAAGTTTATTTGCCGAGCTGATCGCTATTTGCGACCACAGCTCTTTCCACACTTGCAACGTCTGCGATGAGACCCTGAGCGTACGCGGTGCGGGTGTCTGCATGGCGGATCTTGCCACTACTTGTTGTGGGGATGGTACCGGGACGAACGATCAGAATATCATGAGGCGCGACGTCAGTGTTTCTAATGATAAGTTGCCGGGCATATGCTGCTGCGCTCCGGACTTCGTCGGTATCGCGCGGGCGCCGCGCTATTTCTTGAACCACAACAAGACGCTCCTCGCCGTCAATGGTTTCAGTTGAAAATGCCGCGCATCGATTGGCTTGAAACAGGCTATGACTGTGGCTCACCAACTGCTCGATGTCCTCGGCGTGGATATTGCGACCACGAATAATAATCAGATTCTTTATGCGGCCGACGACAAAAAGTTCGCCGTTCCACATCGCGCCCAAATCCCCTGTTCTCAGAAACGTAGATGCAGCGGAACTGAGTTCGCCAGACAGTAGCTGTCTTACTTCACCGGCGTTAGAAAGATATTTCTCCGCGACGTTCGGGCCTGCAAGCCAAATCTCCCCAATATGACCGGCTCGGCATTCCTTCCCAGAGTCGGCATCTACTATTGCAATAACTTGATTCTCCGCCGGCGGGCCACTTGCGGTCAGTATTACCCTCTTTTTTGGATCAACAACACCGGTTTTCTTAAGCACGCCATCTTCAAGGTCACTTCGCAGTACACTCAAAGTGGTAGGCGCGGCACTGTTGTATCTAGTCTGCCCGGCAACGAACAACGTTGCTTCGGCCAATCCGTAGCAGGGAAGGAAACTTGTTGCGGAAAAGCCCGATCGTCGAAATTTTTGGACAAACTCGCGAATGGTCCGTTCTCGGATAGGTTCCGCGCCGTTAAACGCCACCTGCCAAGATGACAAGTCAAACGAGTCGATATCGCTTTCGGAAATTCGATCTACGCAATGATCAAACGCGAAATTTGGACCGCCACTCGTCGTGGATCGGTATTTTGAAATCATTCTCAACCATCGCGAGGGCCGCTGAATGAACGCCGCCGGCGGCATGAGACTACACTCAACACCTAGGTAGACAGGTTGAAGAACGTTGCCGACGAGGCCCATATCGTGGAACATAGGAAGCCAACCGGCAAATTTTGTGTGCGCACCGTGACCGAATGCTTTTTGAATTTGCTGTTGGTTGCAAACTAGATTTTTGTGTGCAACGACGACCCCTTTTGGCGCGCTTGTTGACCCCGACGTGTACTGAATAAATGCAGGCATCTCTTCGTTCGGAAGAAATTTAACAGTGTCTGTTTGTGTCGTTCTGTCGGCATCGACTATATGACGTCGCAGACTAGCCATCGCTGGTATGGCTTCTGTCAAATCGTCTATTCTTGCGATCTCCTTGCCGCTCGTAATAAAGGTTGGGGCGCTCGAGTGCTGGACGATGAAGTCTAGTCGGCCAGTCGGCCGCCTCACCCTTGGTAGATCCACGGGAATTGGTATAAGCGCGGCAAACATGCACCCAAACAGAGCTTCAATGAATGACAATCCGGACTCGAGCAAAAGCAAAATGTGCGTTCCTGGAGGCTCGGTTTCACTGAGATAGGCCGCTAGGGACAAAGCCCGTTTCGCGAGCTGACCATAGGTCATGCTTTCGGCTTCCATGTCCCCAGATGTAAGATATCGGAAAGCGAGGCTTTCTGGAGCTTTCTCTGAGTGAAGCAATAAGCGCTCAGCTATCGTGGCATTGGAATTCTTCATTGGGTCGCAAGCCTAATGTTTACACCTGCGTTGCATTGCAGTTGCCCGCCAGCGACTATTGGTAACATGACTTTACGTTTGTGGCGAACAGGGCAGCGCGTAATTTTGACGAACGGTCGACCGAATTTTGTCTGGCCACGATAGGGGCTGTAGGGAGGCAGGTAGAGCAGCCTTGCGCCGGCCGCCTCGATTGCATCGCGAACTCCGGCCGCCTTATTTGCGGGCAGGTTGTCCATGATGACGACGTCGTCGGGCTCGAGTGTCGGGACTAGGACCTGTTCGACATAGGCCAGGAACACGTTTCCGGTCATGGTAGACGAAGGGCGCGGGCATTCCGGTCAGCCGCAGAGTCCTCCGAAGACAGTGACAGGCCCGAGAGAGTCACAAGATCGGCCAGATATGCCTCAAATCATTGTTGATTTTGTCCACGAATGGCTCGTGAGGACGTTGAGGCTTGCCCAATAGGCTTCATATTCAGTGCGGTCCATTGTAGAGATTGCGTATCGAGAAACTATATCATCGTAGGAAGATTCTAGAGCTGTATTACTTGGATCGAGATTGGTGATCAACACTAATCCAGTTGGTTTGCAATCGGTCACTACAACGTTAAGCTTCGGTCTGAACTTCTTAAGGATTGGAACTATCTTCCAAACATCACCTGTCCATGCATTGGCGTACCTTGATTTTTTGAAAAGCGGATCAGACATCGATCGCGCCGTCATGTAGAAACCCGGCGGTGCGCAGTCATGCAGTGCGATAACTGAGTTGCGTTCAGAATTTTTCTCAGTGTTTATGAGGTCGCGTAGCACATACTCCAGAAGATGCATTCCATCGATGAACGCGAGGTCGACAGGGGCTCCAAACAGGGCCCGTGGGTCGTAGCGCGCGAAGAAATCGTCGCTTGTCATTTGAAAGAACAAGCATGATGGCTTTCTGCCCATCACCCTCGATGAGACCCGAAATTTAGGGTCAATAGCGATGGATGCGCAGTCCGCCGACCGCAATGTTCGGCCGCGGAGTGTTCCGATCTCCAGATACGTCCTCGGTTTGAGCTTTGAGTGAAGGCCCGAAAGAAACTGATGATAAGATATGCCTTTGACTCGGTACCGATAGTCGGCATCGTCCGATTTGAGCACGCTGAACTTCCTGAACAACATCGAGCCTCATCGGGAGGAGTGATTGCGTTTCTGACGTCCTGTGTCCGGGGCCGTTTTTCGGATTGTCGTGTTGCGATTCTCTAACATTTGCTTTCGAAGTCAAATCGATATCAATTTGCGTGCTGACTGCGATTGAGCGCATGTGATGACCCATCTTATCTACACGTATTGCAACGCCAACAAGGGGGACCAGCTGGTCAACGACTGGCTCTATTCATTGCACAAGCATGTGGACCTGACGGACATCGATGTCATGGTGATCGACTTCGGTCTCACAGAGTCTCAGCGTGCGCGGCTTCGCGACCAAGGCCGCGTGCAACTGTGGCCGGGACAGGCCGACGCTCGGATGTCGAACATCCAATACCGCGAACTTTCGGCTTTTCTAGCCACCCATAAAAATTACGATCAAATATGCTATTCCGATTGCGGCGACGTTATCTTTCAGGACGATATTTCAAATCTTTTCTATCAATCACCCGATCTTTTCAAGGCAGTGATAGAACCTGAGTTCAACTTCAGTCTGCATCGTATAACACTTGGAGTGTCGGATGTGCGTCCCGAATGCTTGCCCGAGATTGCGAAAACGCTCGGCCTCAAACCTACTGCGAATTGCGGTTTCCTCATAGGACCCGCAACGAAGATGGGCGCGATTTGGGAGACCTATTCTAGCATGTGCCGCAGCGCTGCCAGGCACGGCACCGACCAACTGCTGATTAACTACCTCTTGCACCGTGACGGTTTCGCAGAGTTACCTCGTCGGTTCAATTTCGTGACCTTTCTCAACGGTGAAGCATTTCACTATGACGCCGAACGGTTTCTCGCCGACAATGCTGGTATCATTCCGGTAGTCCACAATGCCGGACGCTACGATTTCGCACGTACGATCGCTCGCTTTGGCTATCGTAGGGGTCGAATCAAGCCGCCTGCATATTATAATGGTATCCGGCTGTTTTATTGGGTTCTCGGTAGTCTCTATGTAGCAGCGAGCACCACGCAAAACGCTTTGAAGGCGAAGCGAGGCCCGTAGCGGAGAATCGGCGGTTGCTTAGCGCGGTGGTTCCAGATCCTCATTGAGACGTCACCAAAGCTAGCTATCAATATGACGACGTCGTCGTGAAGCCTACTTAGCCATAACCCGTTTTATGAGTGCAAATCCACAGATCAGACCGCTTGAAGCAAAAGCACCCGCCATGAGCGCTAGTGGCCAAATAGCGGACCATATCTGCGAGAAAACAGCCACAAAGAAAGATGTGGTGAACAAACCGGCCAAGCAGACGTCAAGCGCAAGTGGCGCGATTTGCGCATGAAGCCAAGCGCTATGCCTCCCACCTATCACTCCAACCTGACCGGCCTTGGGAGTAGCCACAAATTCGAGTCGATTCTTGATAAGAAAATCGCTCACCCCAAAAACGAAGGAAGTCATTGTCGCCGCAGCAAATGGCCCTGCCAACAGCAGAAGCGCAACGCGCCTGGCGGCGCCAGAGCCATGGTAGGCCGCCTGAGCTGCCGCAAGCGCCAGCGTCGCTGGTGATACAATCATCAGTACGGAAAACGTCCAGAACAAGACCGGCTTTGGCGGGTATCCTGCAAGCGTCCAACCTGACAAACAGACCGTTAGCAAGAGCACCACAATGATGGTGGCATGGGGTGCGAGCGAACTCCACTCGAGTAGCCGTGTGAGTGGGCCGCGGCGTAGGCGCGCCAAACCCGGGGCAGCGTCGACGCCGGCCCGAAGGACGGATTGTGCCCACCGTCTCTGCTGGGCCCTAAAAGCGAGGACGTCCTCCAGCGCGTCATCCTCTCCAAGGACTTGTGGATGGTAAAGCACTTGCCATCCCGCAGCTGCGGCACGGTTGCTCATGTCTACATCTTCCGCAGTAAATGGCTGAAAACGCCAGCCACCGAGTGCGACGAGCGCCTCCCTCCGCCAGAGGGCCGAACTGCCTAGGTAGTAGACTGGCAGACCAGCTATGCCCCGGGCCTCGTACTCGTAGCGAAACAAGTACTCGAATGCTGCCGCCTGAAGAGCAGTGAGGGGTGATGCATCAGCATTTGGATAACGCCAACGGGCCTGCACGGCAGCCACATCAGACTTAGACAGCATTGCGGTAGCGCATCTGAGGAACTCTCGCGTCGGACGGCAATCCGCATCGAAGTAGGCGATGAACTCGGCTGGCGCTGCTATCGCTAGACCGAGGTTCAATGCTCCGGCCTTGAAGCCGAGCCGACTATCTCGGTTATGATAACTGACAGGCAGCCCCTCGTTTGCATATTGTGCTACCACCGCTTTTGTCAGCGCAGCTTCGATTGCAGGGCTGTCGTCGAGAATCTGCACCAACATCGACTGACGCGGCCAATCCAGCTCCGAAATCGCCTTTAAGACTAAAGGCAGCGCCGCCGACTCGCGATAGGTGGCGATCTGGATCGCCACCAGTGGTGCGGTAGGCAAGGGCGGCGGTAGTTCTGGATTGTATCGCGGCAGCAGCATCAGTATGAGGAACCGCAGTTGCGCAAGGACAAAAAGCGCCGCGAGCGCGGTCCCGGCTGAGCAGACAATCGTCATCAAAGCGAAAGCTCTGCTGCGAAGTCCCGCCACGCGGGAGTGTAACCGCAATGCCAGAACAGAGGTGGGCGATCCTCGTTCACGCCTGCTTCCTCGGACTCCATCACGTCCCAGGACTTGCCACCGTAGATAGGGTCGATCTTCAGCCCGAAGACTTCCTCAACTCGCTCGCAAAGCCGTATATGGCCGCTATCAAATCGCCCATAAACGGCGTGGCGCCCTCTCGCGATCACCGAAACTTGGCATCGTGGCAAGTCTCCGAGCCGCGCAGCACGTCGGGTCCAAGCAATTAATAGGGGTAGCCAGAGACGCAAGGGCTCGGGTCCCACTTGCACCGCCACGATCCGTACTGATGGATGGCCAGCGCCGCGCATCAATGCTTCTCCGATGGCAAATCCTGCGATGGAACTTCCGGCCGCCGAAGCCAGGTAGATTACCCTAGGCAATTGGTGAAACTGCGCCAGAGACTGATCCATAGCCTCTAGGTAGCCTCGTACGGTACCGAGAACTGCCGAAGGATGCGCCGGGCTTGGTGGTACCGACAGCGCACGCTTCCCTCGCAGGCGATACCCTACCGCCGTCATTCCTAACTTCAACGCCGCCGCAGCATGGTTGGGGCCACAAAGCGTGGCGCTTCCAGCATAGAGGGCATGAGTCGCTTGGCGCAGATCTGGTGGCAGCGGCGGATCGTCGACAATCAAAAGCCGAACAGTGATCCCAAGGCCCCGAGCCACGCGGACCAGATCAGGTCCCAAATTTGTGAGATTCCCAATTGGCATGCAAATCGTGTCGAGTTTGCGCCCAACCATATGTTCCAGCAGGCCCTCAAGTTTTCGCGCCTTTACGCCACTTCGCGCTTCGCCCCCAAACTTTGCGAGATCATCGCGTTTGACGAGAATGGGGCCCAGCGTCGAATGATCGTAGCGCTGAAGTGGAGTAGGCCATTCGCCAAGGCGATGAAGAGGCGGTGCTCGAAGTCGCTGGGTTACAGCTGCGAGCGCATCGGAGTCCGACAGTCGCGAAGCTCTCATCGTTGGTCTGTCCTTCGACGGGTCCTGGCCAGCCAGCGGGCGATATCTCGCAGCGTCCGAAGATCCGCGGTCTCTGCCATCTCGAAATTCAGCGCTGGGAACTTTTCTTCAAGCTCAAGGAGAAGCTCAAGCGTCTCAATAGAACTAAGACCCATTCCACCGACCAAGTCGGTATCTACGGGCACAACTTGAACACCGACGTTCATGCGCATTGCCACCCGGGCGCGCAGTTCCGAAAGAATCTTAACCTCTACCTCAGTCATGCTAATGGACCGCACGTGATGGGCGGAAGGGTACAATGCCAAGCTGCGCCGCCGCGGCCAGCAGCTTGTGCGCGCGATTTATGTCGGCAGCCCCTTGGAGGCTTGCAAGCGAGTGAAGGTCTGGACGCGCGGCAAGCACGATACCTTCGGTGAAGCAACCGAATAGCTTGTCACCCTGGTCAAGTTGCGTATAAACGGCCATATCAACGGGATGAGGCAACTGTGCCAGCCCGCCTCGAAACACGTATGCGCCATCCAGCTTTGTCGTACCAAAAATGGAATTGGGATAACCGACGTCGCACACGATCATCTTGGGTCTCAGATCCGAGGCACTTATCACTGGATGGCAAGCGGATGTCGCCACAATCATAGCATCCGCCTCGGCGACAGCTTCTTTGGCGGTCGCTATTCGCATCCTGAGATGCCCGAAGGCATTGCGAACTTCGGATAGGCGGTCATGGTTCTGTGCCACGAGCAGGATCTCGCGCGGTATTCCGTCTAGAAGCCCTACTACAGTGCGCCCGATATCACCGCTTGCACCGAGAACTGCCACTGTTTCGTTTTCCAATGCTCGTCCGTCGGTCTGAAGTGCCGTACGAAGTTGCTCTACTGCAAGCGCTGCGGTCAGTGCATTGCCGGATGTCAGTGTTATCCCCGCTTCCGCAGCAACTTCAATCCGCCGCGATCCAGCCAGGATCGAGGTAAAACCACCCAATGCGACTACCTTGGCACCCATATCTGATGCGATGCGGCACCCCTCAATTACCTTGCCGTAGGCCGCCTTCAATGTTCGCGGCGTTGATATGTCCTGGGGAAGGAATGGACAGATCACCAGCGCTGCCCGAACGCATGTGCCATTCAGCTCGATACCGGCAACGGACTGAGTAGCATAGGCAGGCATCCAATTGATAAAAGCGCGAAACGTGGCTTCATTTCGCGCCACTCGCTCCGCTGCCCGCGCGCCGTCGTTGTGTTCGACGATTGTTCGGAAATGAGCGAAATCCGACGGATGACCCAATAAAACGAGATCAATATCTGGCACGTTACTCACAACAAGTCCGCGCGGGCTTCGATATAATCCAGCATCGCTTCAAGATTCTCGGTCAGACGAACCTTCAGGATCGGCGCGATGAATTCTTCGATTTCTGGCACGCCAAGGTCATAGTCCACCGTTACTTCCAGGTTGGTCCCCGCGTCGCATCCCGTCACCGTCCAGCTTCCGTCGAATCGTAAAAATGCCCCCTCAACTGCGCGAAACCGGGTCGATCGCTGTGCGTGATCGAAATCAATTTCCTCGATCCAACACAACGGCGCATCGTCGATTGTCATCTCCCATTCAACTAGCTTCCGAACCTCGCTACCTTGAAGCACACGGGCACTGAGCACGTTGGGCATGAACTCGGGGAATTTCTCGACGTCGTAGACGACCTCGAACGTGCGTTCGGGCGTAGCTCGGAGCAAGCGCACGATAGCGATGCGGTTAGGCTCGTCGGCGACGCTATTTTGGGCAAACATTTAGCGTTCCTTCATGAGCTTGAATAAGGTTCGAATTGTCTCGGGACCAGGGGTAGGGTTTGGCAGGCCCATCCCCTTGGTTACCAGAAGGCTGCGCGGTCGAAGCGCGGGGATCTCTTCAACATCGAAGCGAATGTCGAGGATCGTGGGCCGCTTTGCCGTGATCGCCGCCGAAAGCGCAGAAACCAGTGCACCCGGACTCTCGACGACGGCGCCGTCTGCGCCGAGGCTCTGTGCAAAAGCAGGTAGATTTGGAGTATTGAAAGTGGTGCCGCAAACCCGTCCGCCGAACAGCGTCCTCTGCAAATCGTGGATGATGCCGAGGCGCCCATCGTTCATGACCATCCAGACGATCGGCAAACTGTGATCGACCGCTGTTGACACTTCAAGCGCCGCCATTAGGAATGCCCCATCGCCGCTCAGGCAAATGACAGGGGTATCGGGACGGGCCGCTTGTACCCCAAGCGCCGCTGCTACTGCCCACCCCATCGGCTCGTAATCGTGGGCCGAAAAGATTTGCCCTTCCCTCGCGCGGAAGAAGCGTCCGAGCCATCGTGCCCATTTCGAACTATCCGAGAGAACAACCGCATCCTCCGGAACGGCCGCAGTCAGATCTGCCATTACACGTTGCGGCAGCATTGGCACCTTGTCGCTAACCATCTCGACTGAAGAAAAAGTCGGATTCCGCCTTAGTTCCTCCGCAAGGCGCTGCTGTCGACCGACAAGCCTCTCTTGCGACAGCGTCGGGTGAGCCTCGCAAATAGCCTCAAGCAGCGCAGGCAGGTGTCCAACACTGGCATCACTCACTGGAAAGGCCTTGCCGATTTCCTCGCCTATGGAGTCCAATTGAATGAGACTGCGCCGCTCGGCAAATGCTGGATCCCAGCCAAGCGTCGATATCTCGTCAAAGCTCTGACCCACGGAGAGAATTAGATCAGCGGTTTTTTTCAAAAAGTTTTCGGCGGCCTTATGACCCAGCACTCCAATACAGCCAAGATAATTGGAATGGTGCTCGTCAACCACCGATTTCGATGCCAGATCGGCGCAGAGCGCTATTCCGAACGCATCGGCCAACGCTCGAACCGCAGGCCCGCAGGCAGGTCGCATTGCTCGCCCACCCAGCAGTATGGCAGGCGCCTTAGCTTCCGAAAGCGCCCGCGCGACCCGCGCTGCCGCGCCCTTGTCAACCGCGCAGTTCTCCATCAATCGATATTGCTTCGGGTCTAGAGGTGAGTAGTCGATCGTTTCGTGTAGAAGCCCAGATGGAATCGAAACATGCACAGGTCCCTGACGATCGGAGGTGGCCGCCCGAATGGCCCGCCGCGCCAAGTCCGGGAGACTGGAAGCCAGAGTGCAGAGCTCTGTCTGCTTACACGTTCCTCCAAACATTGCCTTCTGGTCCGGCGTGCCGTACCAGCCACTCGCGTCCTGATGGGCACCCCTAGCCATTCCGCTCAGCTGTACCTGACCGGTGATTGCGAGAACCGGCACAGCTTCGACCCTAGCAACAGGTAGCCCAGCGAGCAGGTTCGTCGCGCCTGGCCCAAGCGTTGCAAGGCAGACGCCCATCTGACCGGTCGCCAAAGCCGAACCGAAGGCGGCATAGGCTGCCGCCTGTTCATGCTTTGTTAGAACCAAGCTAATGCGAGGGTGGCGCGATATCGCGTCGCAAAGCCCCAGAACAGGCCCGCCAGGGACGCCGAAGACATGCCTGACTCCTTCCCGATCGAGCACATCGACCAGCGCCTCGGCGGCCTCCATCCTAGCCATCTATTCGTTCCTCGCGGCAAAAAGCTCTCGATAAGCCTCTCGCGACAGCTTTCCGTTTGTGGTGCGCAGCGGCGCCGTTCCTGTCATGAACTCAATGTGGTCGATCGGAAGCCCCCGAGACACCAACGCCTGCCGGATAGCGAGAGCAAGACAATCACGATCTTCGGAGTCGGGGCAAGTCACATGAAGCGCCAGTGTAACCCGCTGCGTGCTCGAGCCTAGTGAGCGTTTGCCGATCGCAGCCGCGGCCCTAACCTTGGATCCACCTACCTCACTCGCGACCTGTTCAATCTCTTCGGGCAAGAACTTGGCGCCGCCCACGACAATCACGTCGTCTTCTCGTCCGAGCACGAAGAGTTCTCCCTTCGCCATGAAACCCTGATCCCCGGTCAGAAGCCACCCCCCATCTCCGGGCGGGGTGATTGGTCCTGCGCCGCTTAAGTAAGTCCGAAGGCGACTAGGACTCTGTATGGCGATCCGCCCTAACTCTTCATCCTCCAGAACTCGTCCCGAAGGCGATTGCACTCTCACCGCCGATCCCTCCACTGGATATCCACACCCCACTACCTTCAGTCCTGGATGCACCGCCAATGTGCGAGTGTAGGGCCCACGTCCCAGTGGTGCCAAAGTAGCGACCACACCAATCTCGGCCAGGCCATAAGCTGCAAGAATGGCCTCACGCGAAAGCCCCAATGGGGCTAGTGACTCGGTTAGTGCCTCGAGTTGGGTGGCGTCGATCACTTCTGCGCCCATTAGCGCCACCCGGATGGACCGCAAGTCAGGCATTGGTCCGCGTCGAGAGGTGGCAAACCGTGCGACGGCGGCGTAGGCCGACGGCGGGGCGGCAGTGATTGTCGCGCCTACCCGTTCGATGATTTCAAACCACCTTAGGGGTCGACGTAGAAAGCTCTCGGTACTAAGGATCACTGACAGAGTACCCGATATCGCCGGCGCCAAAAGAAAGCCGAAGAGTCCCATGTCATGGTAATATGGCAACCAGCTTGTCGCCACGTCGCGCGCAGGGTCGACACGCAGACCGCTCACGATCCGGTTGGTTTGGTATGCGACTGCGCCCTGCTGGAGCGGTATCGCTTTTGCGGTGCCACTAGTCCCGGAGGTGAATTGAATAATGCCTAGTTCCTCCGTGCCTGCCCGGGCACCAGGATCCGTTCCCATAGGCAGGGTATCGCGCGTCAGTGCCGCCAAACCAGGGACGGCCACTGCCTCAACCGAGTCCGCCAGCGCCACTGCACGCGCGCCGATGGCACTGGCTCGATTGGAGAGCCGGTCGCGAAATATTTTGTCCGTTGCTTGCCGACGCGGCGGTATCGGCGCAGGCACTCCCCCTGCCAAATGCGCACCAAAAAAAGCACCCACGAAATCCGGCACGTTGGCCATCGATATGAGGACAGGTGTCCCCTGCGTCACCCCCACGGCGCGGAAACCCGCTGCCCAATGGCATGCCAACGCATAGGCATCTCCCCAGCTCATTGTCACCCCGTCTTCGAGACCATCGGCAAATCGTACCAATGCCAGTGTCGGAGTCTCCGACGCCCTGCGACGCATTAATTCTGCTAAGCCGCTCACTGAGTGTCTTCCAATCCGCCCCGCACGGACGTTCGAGAGTCAGGGCGATTCACACACTCAGTCGCAGGCCGTGCGACAAGAAGGTGAAATCCGCTGTAGATTGATGATCGGTCTCGGCTGTGAAGTTTGCGGCTCTCCTCTTCGCGATAATCCCATGGCATGCGCAACTTCTCGGGAAGGGCCCGGAACGGATCGTCAGTGCCGGCGGTTCGGAAGATTACTCGCGCTTCACCGGGAACCGCAGTACGCCCGATCTCAGCCCAGAGTGTCGCGATATCTGCCGGCGTCATCCAATCCTGAGCGTCCAGAAGCACGAATCGATGAACAGATCGGTCGGGAAGTCCCGTCAGGTAGTGCGTTATCGTCCCGGGATGGACATGAACTCTATCGGCTCGCGGTCGAATCTCTCGATAGACTCGAGGTTCCAAATACATCGGAACCGCCCGACGAGCGATCGTGTCATAGCGACGGGCAAAGACCTGCCAGGCAAAGTAATTGTCTTCTATCGGAAAATCGCAGGCCATACGACGGATGCGCTCGCGCAGAAGCCCAACCATGTCCGTGCCGGCCTCGGCTTTCATCCGCCGATACTGAGCTCGTGGAATACCCAACGCATAAAGGGAGATCGGCGATCGCGCCAACCATCGGGTGAGCCGAGCATCGAACAGCGGCGCGACTTCACTATCGAACAAGAGTTCCTGCTCCGCCCTGTCACGCGCCCCGGGCAGTCGGCCTAAGTCATGGCCTGACAGGCTGGCGATCCAATGCACGCCCCCTATGAACCGAGCTAACAGTCCATGGCGATAAAATCCCCGCGCGAACATCTCGATGCGACGCCGCCCAGTGATCCCGCGGTGTTCCCAAAAGTTTCGTGTGAAATGGTCCAGCGACGGCGATATGAGCTGATCATAGGCCTTAGTGTTCTCGACGCTTTCGCCTTCGCCAAAGAACCGAAAGAACGCCTCTTGATCAGGGAGTTGCCGAAGCGCTTCAAGCTTCAGCACAAACAGCGCTCGTTGGGCGCGATTGAGATCGACGGCGTCGATCCGCGCTGGGTCGTCTCTCAAATAGGCAAGTGCATTGCACCCTGCCGACCCGATGGTAACAATGCGCTGGCCCGACTGCACCGCTAAAGCATCGAGATCTACGCGGGGGTCTTCCCAAACATGGTTGTAAACGAGTGTATCGAAGACGCGTGTGAAGAAAAAATCGAGTCCACGATCCGCAAAACGTCGTAGCGGTTCAATCGACAATCTGCCCTTCACGTATCCGAAACCCCACTTCATTTCTCCCGCAAATAGACAGCAGTCCGCCTACATTTTCAATCGAGAACTACTTACGATTGCGTGCCCG
The DNA here is from genome assembly GCF_040319065.1 of Mesorhizobium sp. M0968. Lineage (NCBI taxonomy): Bacteria > Pseudomonadati > Pseudomonadota > Alphaproteobacteria > Hyphomicrobiales > Phyllobacteriaceae > Mesorhizobium > Mesorhizobium sp. M0968. The sequence continues at coordinate 2,324 of NZ_JAMYNL010000049.1, read as the reverse complement.
CCCACTTCTCCGATTTCAAAAGAAAAGGAGGAAGTCTAGAGGACCAGCGACGCCTACGCGCCTTAGTCACCGATTGGCCGCACTCAACGTCACTGGGTGGTTGATCAAAAACGCGAGACCATCATCGGTTCAGAGTGCTTGATCCACTTGCCTTTTGAAGAGAAACAGACCGAGCCCAAAGAAGATGGCTATATCGGCAACGTTGAACGACCATGGATTGCTAATTCCACAACATGATATGCTGAGGAAGTCGATGACTGCCCCGTAAGTCAAGCGGTCGATCACGTTGCCAAATGCCCCACCGGCAGCGATTGCAAGGCCGACGCGCTTCTGCAGAGTTGAAGCTGAGAAGGCGGACCCTAAAAGCGCTAGCCCAATGCTTGATAGAATCGCAATTAATAAATATCGGAAAGCGCGTTCTTCTGTGGAAAATACTCCAAAGTTTATTCCTGTGTTTAAGGCCAGTCTAAAACTAACTAATGGAACGAGTCTGAATGTTGTTTCCTGACCTAGCTCCAGATTTTCGATAGCCAAATATTTTGACACTTGATCGATAGAGACAACGATTATAACAGGTGTCAAAATTTGCCACAAATATACGGAAATTTTTTTCATCAGAAAAAACTATACCGATCAAGAGTTTACGGCACGAAGGGCTGCGGACCGCCTTCTGCCGCTGAGGTCAGACATACTGCCCTGCGAAGGTTTCTTCAAGCGATCCCACGTCGTTGCAGGCCCCAAGATGGATGGATCGACGTGGTTTCGGTATATGAGTGGTCGCGCGCGATGCCGGGAGCGACTTGGGTTAAAATGTCAGGCTTCGCATTCTCTGCAGATGGCTCCATAGCCACCCTGTCGCAAATCTTTGCTGCGGTTACGTTTGCGGATTTGAAGGACTGGCGGACCGCTATCTTTCATGTACACGTACAAAGTTCTCGGCTCTTTGATATGATTCAGGCTCGCCAACATCGATATAGGAGCTATTGTCAATTTTTACTGCCATGATTACGCTCTGTTTCGAGTAAATATCCAGCGCCTCTCCCATCAGTAATTCTTTGTCATTTTCGGCATGACTAGCCGAAGCTAATTTTGATATCTCACACACGGCAATTTTTCCGATCCCCCATGTCCACTTTGTTTTTGGAAACGGATCTTTCACCTTTATCGATTCAACGACGCCACGATGATCGATATAGACTGTGTCGAACTTGTTCGGCGTTCCAGTGTCGAACAATCCAAGGCTAACTTTTTCCTCGAAAGCAGAAAGGGTGGAGAAGGAATTCTTTGGGTACCAAATAGTATCTGGCAAACCAAAATAAAGTTCATCGTCATAACGTAGAAACTGATATGGCTGAACGATGGCATCAAGCAAGCCTCGCCGCTCCCGGACCATAAAAATGCATCTGGCCGAGTAAGGACTTTTCGACGAAAGGTAAGTCACCAAATCCGATTTGTCGGAACTGGTATTGATAAATATGTTTTCGATACCGGACAACAGCATACGCTCAATTAGGTGCTCTATCACCGCGCGGCCGTCGACCAGAAGCAACTCTTTGGAGAATCCCAGAGGTTGCATTCTCGTCCCTTGGCCGCCGGCCGGAATGCTTCCATATCTCATCGAACCGCCTTTCGATCCAGTGTCAGGGGAGAGAGGTTTTGTCTAGGTAACCTATTTTAATTAGCATGCGATCGTGGTGGATGTCCTTTCGCAGTGGCATCGTCGCGCTATCAAGCTAGCTATATCCTCTCCAAAAATGATCGAGGCCGTGATTGTCTCCCTACAGTGGGCCAAGCAATCCACCCTATGTCAACTTTTGGTCAAAGGTTGGAGTGCGCCCCTCGGACCGGACAGGGTGAACAAGCAGAATTGACTTGGAAGCCGGGCTTTCGAAGGATGGAAGCCCATGGTGACTTATCGCACGCACAGCATCGAGTTCAAACGTCAGGTCGTGCAGGAGTTCCTGTCCGGCGAGACGCTGCATGGTCTCGCCAAGCGGCACGAACTGCCGCGTAACCTGATCCGCATCTGGGTTCAGAAATACGAGGCCGGCTCCTTCGACGAAGACGTGGCGGCGGCCGACACGATGCAGACCTATAAGGCGCGGATCGCAGCGCTGGAGCGGCTGGTAGGCCGGCAAGCCTTGGAAATGGAGTTTCTAAAGGGGGCTCTGAAAAGCGCACCACGTCCGAGAAGCGGGACTACATCCGTGATCACCGGCCCGGCGGTGTCTCCATCGCTGAAGGATGCCGGCTGATGGGGATCGCGCGATCAACCTACTACGATCAGCCCGAAACCGCCGTGGATGACACAGCGCTCGTCGAGA
>NZ_JAMYNL010000048.1:0-21733 GCF_040319065.1 Mesorhizobium sp. M0968 | reverse complement strand
TCAGCGACGTCTTGCCATGATCGACGTGACCAATCGTGCCAATGTTCACATGAGGCTTAGTGCGCTCGAATTTACCTTTTGCCATGTGATCTCTCCATTCCTGCCAGCCCGTGCGGGCCTTGAATTAAGTTACTGATGCAACTCGTTTCGAGTTACGCGTATTTCTTCTGGACTTCCTGGGCGACCGCGGTCGGGACCGGCTCGTAGTGGTCGAACTGCATCGTGTAGGCCGCGCGGCCCTGGCTCATCGAGCGAAGGTTGTCCACGTATTTGAACATGTTGGCGAGCGGCACCATCGCGTTGATGACCACAGCCACGCCACGGGCTTCCTGGCCCTGGATCTGGCCGCGACGGCCGTTCAGGTCGCCGATAACGCTGCCGACGTAATCTTCCGGCGTCACCACTTCGACCTTCATGATCGGCTCGAGCAACTGCACGCCAAGCTTGGGGGCTGCTTCACGGAAGCAGGCGCGGCCGGCGATTTCGAAGGCCAGAACCGACGAGTCCACGTCGTGGTAGGCGCCATCGATCAGCGTCGCCTTGACGCCGATCATCGGGAAGCCGGCGAACGGGCCCGAGGTCATGACGCTGTTGATGCCCTTTTCGACACCGGGGATGTATTCCTTCGGCACAGCGCCGCCGACGATCTTGGTTTCGAACTCGAATTCGCTGCTTTCCGGATTCGGCTCGAACAGGATCTTGACGCGGGCGAACTGGCCGGTACCGCCGGTCTGCTTCTTGTGCGTGTAGTCCTGCTCGTGCTTGCGGGTGATCGTCTCGCGGTAGGCCACCTGCGGCGCGCCGACATTGGCCTCGACCTTGAACTCGCGGCGCATGCGGTCGACGATGATGTCGAGGTGAAGCTCGCCCATGCCGGAAATGATCGTCTGGCCCGATTCCTCGTCGGTCTTGACGCGGAAGGACGGATCCTCGGCGGCCAGGCGGTGAAGGGCGAGACCCATCTTTTCCTGGTCGTTCTTGGTCTTCGGCTCGATGGCGATCTGGATGACCGGATCGGGGAATTCCATGCGCTCGAGGATGACCGGATGCAGCGGATCACTGAGCGTGTCGCCGGTGGTGGTGTCCTTGAGACCAGCGAGGGCGACGATGTCGCCGGCAAACGCCTCTTCGACGTCGGCGCGCGAATTCGCATGCATCTGCAACATGCGGCCGATGCGCTCTTTCTTGCCCTTCACGGTGTTGTCGACCGAGATGCCCTTGGTGAGCTTGCCCGAATAGATGCGGGCAAAGGTGAGCGAACCGACGAACGGGTCGTTCATGATCTTGAAGGCAAGCATCGACAGCGGTTCGTTGTCGTCGGCATGACGCTCGATCTCGGCGTCGGTCTTGGCGTCGACGCCCTTGATGGCCGGGACATCGGCCGGCGACGGCAGATATTCGACGACGGCGTCGAGCAGAGGCTGCACGCCCTTGTTCTTGAAGGCCGAGCCGCAGAACATCGGATAGAACTTCACCGCGATCGTGCCCTTGCGGATGAGCGCACGGATCTCGTCGTTGCTCGGCATCTTGCCTTCGAGGTAATTCTCGAGCGCCGTCTCGTCCATTTCGACGGCGGCCTCGATCATCTTCTCGCGGTATTCTTCGGCACGAGCCTTGAGGTCGGCAGGGATCTCGACGATGTCCCAGGCAGCGCCCAGCGTCTCGTCGCGCCAGACCAGCGCGTTCATCTCGACGAGGTCGACGACACCCTTGAACTCGGTCTCGGCGCCGATCGGCAGCTGCATGACGACGGCATGCGCACCGAGGCGCGATCCGATCATCTCGACCGAGCGGTAGAAGTCGGCGCCGATCTTGTCCATTTTGTTGCAGAAGATCATGCGCGGCACGCGATACTTGTCGGCCTGGCGCCAGACGGTCTCCGTCTGCGGCTCGACACCGGCATTGGCATCGAGCAGCGCAATGGCGCCGTCGAGCACGCGCAGCGAACGCTCGACTTCAATGGTGAAGTCGACGTGGCCGGGGGTGTCGATGATGTTGAAGCGGTGCATCTTGCCGTCGCGACCCTTCCAGAAGGTCGTGGTCGCGGCCGACGTGATGGTGATGCCGCGCTCCTGCTCCTGCTCCATCCAATCCATGGTGGCAGCGCCGTCGTGGACTTCGCCGATCTTGTGCGACTTGCCCGTGTAATAGAGGACGCGCTCGGTGGTCGTCGTCTTGCCGGCGTCGATGTGCGCCATGATACCGAAATTGCGGTAGTCTTCGATTTTATATTCGCGGGCCATGGGAGGTGCCTCTTCAGTCTCGTTCGCGCTTTACCAGCGGTAGTGCGCGAAAGCGCGGTTGGCTTCTGCCATCTTGTGGGTGTCTTCACGCTTCTTGACGGCGGTGCCGCGGTTGTTGGCCGCGTCCATCAGCTCGCCGGAGAGGCGGTCGACCATAGTGGTCTCGTTGCGGTTGCGGGCGGCGGCGATCAACCAGCGGATGGCCAATGCCTGACGGCGCTCGGGGCGCACATCGACTGGAACCTGGTAGGTGGCGCCGCCGACGCGGCGCGAACGCACTTCCACATGCGGCGCGACATTGTCGAGCGCCTGATGGAAGACGGTGACCGGCTCCTGCTTGGTCTTGGACTGAACCTGGTCGAGCGCGCCGTAGACGATGGTCTCGGCAACCGACTTCTTGCCGTCATACATGACGGCGTTCATGAACTTGGTGACGATCAGATCGCCGAACTTGGGGTCCGGATTGATCTCACGCTTTTCTGCACTGTGACGACGGGACATTTTTTCTCTGCCTCAATTCTACGCGGTGGCCTGGATCCCGGATCGTCGCTTGACGCCGCCCGGAACGACCTTGGCTACGCTTCGGTCACTTCGGACGCTTGGCGCCGTATTTCGAACGGCGCTGCTTGCGGTTCTTCACGCCTTGCGTGTCGAGCACGCCGCGGATGATGTGGTAACGGACGCCCGGAAGATCCTTGACGCGACCGCCGCGGATCATCACCACCGAGTGCTCCTGAAGGTTGTGGCCTTCGCCGGGGATGTAACCGATCACTTCAAAACCATTGGTCAGGCGGATCTTGGCCACCTTGCGCAGCGCCGAGTTCGGCTTCTTCGGCGTCGTGGTGTAGACGCGCGTGCAGACGCCCCGCTTCTGCGGGTTCTGCTGCATGGCCGGGACCTTGTTGCGCTTCACCGGCGCAATGCGCGGCTTGCGGATCAGCTGGTTGACGGTAGGCATTAAACCCTCTTGTCTCTCAATTCCGTATCTCGCCCGGTCAGGGCCGCTCAAAGCGTCACTTCCATACGCAAATTCGGGCCACAAACCGCGCCTCGCGGTCTTGCCCGAACAAATGGCAGAGGAAGCGGAAGCCGCTTCGTGCACGCCGGAAATGTCTTTTCGCTCGTAAAACGAACCCTGTTTGAGGCAAACTCCAAAGCGTGTCGCTTCGGAAGCAAGAGCCTCACATCGGTTCTGACTGGGCGGCTTCTACTCGTATGGCCACTGTCCGTCAACCCCGGAGCGGCAAATATTGCGCTGAACCCGAGGCGTGGCAGCCATGCGAAAAGCGCATGTAATTTTCTTGCGCCGTTTTTCAAGAGGAAGCCAGAAAGTGACCGGCTTGCGGCTGTTTCCAGGCCGTGCTTCGTGCGAAAAGGCGGCATGAGCAGCCCAAACCCCCTCGCCCGGAGGTACGAACCCGTGAATGACAATGAGGAGCGCCCGGTCACCATTATTACCGGCCGGGTGTGGAAGCGCAAAGGTGGCAAGCCGGAAGGCGTGCATGTGATGCTGGTCGCACCGGACGACGATTCGGCGGTGCGCCGCGCTCTCGAATCGCTTGCCGCCGAAGGTTATGCCGAGGCAGAGCTCGATCAGATCGGCGACCTGGACGGCGTGCCGGACGAGGAGCCGCATCTGTCCGCCTATCAGGGCGCGCTCGAAGGCGAAGTGTCGATCGTGACGTTCGATGTGCCGATCTGAAGAGATCTGAATCGCGGTCGATCTCACGGGCCGGCGACAAAGCCCGGCGACTTGCCCGGCACAAGTTCTCTGCTAAGAAGCGACCTCTGGCAAAACCAAGCACACTCAACCTGCGGAGCTCCCATGTCCTCTAATCCCATCAAGCTCGGCATCGTCGGCGTGGGGAAGATCGTCCGTGACCAGCATCTGCCGGCGCTGGCGAAGGACCAAGATTATCGCCTGGTTGCTGCAGCCAGCCGCCATGGCAAAGTCGAGGACATCCCGAACTTCCCGATGATCGAGGCGATGCTCGACGCAACGCCGGAGCTCGAGGCGGTGTCGCTGTGCATGCCGCCGCAGTTTCGTTACGACGCCGCGCGCTTGGCGCTGGCGGCGAAAAAGCATGTTTTCCTGGAAAAGCCGCCCGGCGCCACGGTCAGCGAGGTCGAAGACCTGAAGGCGCTGGCGACAGCGAACGGCGTCTGCCTGTTCGCCAGCTGGCATTCACGCTATGCGCCGGCTGTCGAAGCTGCGCGCGCATTCCTTGGATCGACAACGATCAGGTCGGCCGCCATCAATTGGAAAGAAGACGTGCGCCGCTGGCATCCGAATCAGGAATGGATCTGGGCTCCCGGCGGCTTTGGCGTGTTCGATCCCGGCATCAACGCGCTGTCGATCGCTACCCACATCCTGCCGCCGATGTTCATCAGCTCGGCAGAACTCGATTTCCCCGAAAACCGCGCGGCCCCCATCGCCGCCCATATCGCCTTCCGTACGTCGAACGGTCTGCCGGTGACGATGGAACTCGATTGGCGTCAGACCGGCCCGCAAAGCTGGGACATCCTGGCCGATACCGAGGCAGGATCGATGGTGCTTTCTGGCGGCGGCTCAAAGCTTGCCATCGATGGCCGCGTCGTTCACGAGGAGCCGGAAGCCGAATATCCGATGCTCTACAAGCGCTTCGCCGATATCGTACGCGCCGGCACCTCCGACGTCGATCTCGCGCCCCTGCAGCACGTCGCCGACGCCTTCATGCTCGGCAAGCGCAATGTGGTGGAAGCTTTTTTCGATTGACGAGTAGGCGCCGGCCGGATCGCAGGTCTGGTCGGCGCACCGCACAAAATCAATTGACGATCGCTATTGCAAAGCCGTCATAGCCCTTAGCGCCAACAGTCTGGATCGCGGTGCCTTCCAGACGCTTGTCGCTGCCGATGAACGAGAACGCCGCGCGTGCCCCTTCGACATTGGCGTCGCGACCATCTTCATTCACCACCGCGCCGTCACGGATGACATTGTCGCAGACGATGACGGTCCCCGGCCTCGAAAGACGCATGGCCAAGGACAGATAGTGCGGGTTGTTCGGCTTGTCGGCGTCGATGAAGATGAAGTCGAACGGCCCGGCATTCTCGGCGCCTAAGGCCGCAAGCGATTGAAGCGCCGGTCCGACCCGCAGTTCCACACGGTCAGACACCCCTGCCCGTTCAAAGTTCGACCGCGCGACACTGGCGTGGTGCGGATCAAGCTCGAGCGTCACGACCTTGCCGTCCATCGGCAATGCTCGCGCCATCCAGATTGTCGAATAACCGCCCAATGTGCCGATTTCGAGTACCTTCCTCGCTCCCTGCATTCGCGCAAGAAGTGAGAGCAGCTTGCCTTGTGCCGGGGAAACGTCGATAGGCGGCAGGCCCTGATCATGGTTGGCCGCCAGAACGGCATCAAGAGCGGGATCCGCCTCGAAAAGAGCTTCGACAATGTAGTCGTCGACAGAAGCCCAAATCTTCCTGCTCATCGTTTCTTCTCCCATCCGAATGAGGAACCAAAATGCGAAAAGGGGCCACTTAGGCCCCTTTTCTATCTTCTCTTGCTTGCGCGCTTACTGCGCGGCGTTAACCATGTCGGTCAGCATCGGCTCGGCGACCTCGACGCCGGACGCCTTGCGGCGCTCGTCGATGATCAACTCGTCGCGCGAGGTGGCGATGCGCCGGATCTGGCTCATCGTACCGCCGGTACCGGCCGGGATCAGCCGGCCGACGATGACGTTTTCCTTCAGCCCCTGCAGCATGTCGGTCTTGCCGGCAACCGCAGCTTCGGTCAGCACCCTCGTCGTCTCCTGGAAGGAAGCGGCGGAGATGAAGGACGGCGTCTGCAGCGAGGCCTTGGTGATGCCGAGCAGCACCGGCTGACCTTCGGCCGGCTTCTTGCCTTCCTCGACCAGGCGCTCATTGACCTCTTCCAACTCGATCACGTCGACGTGGTCGCCCGGAATGTAGGTCGAATCGCCCTGCGTGGTGATCTCGACCTTCTGCAGCATCTGGCGAACGATCACCTCGATGTGCTTGTCGTTGATCGACACGCCCTGCAGTCGGTAGACCTCCTGGATTTCGTTGACGAGGTAGGAGGCAAGCGCCTCCACGCCCTTGATCGCCAGGATGTCGTGCGGCGCCGGATTGCCGTCGAGGATGTAGTCGCCCTTCTCGATGACGTCGCCGTCCTGGAGATGGAACGGCTTGCCCTTCGGGATCAGGTATTCGACCGGCTCAAGCGTCGAGTCATGCGGCTCGATGATGATACGGCGCTTATTCTTGTAGTCGCGGCCGAAGCGGATCGTGCCATCGATCTCGGCGATGATGGCGTGATCCTTCGGACGGCGTGCCTCGAACAGTTCGGCAACACGCGGCAGACCGCCGGTGATGTCCTTGGTCTTGGCGCTTTCCATCGGGATACGCGCCAGCACGTCGCCGGGGCGAACCTGTGCGCCCGGCTCGACCGAAAGAATGGCCTCGACCGAGAGCAGGAAGCGGGCGTCGCCGCCCTTCGACAGCTTGCCGACCTTGCCCTTGGCATCCTGGACGACGATCGCCGGCTTGAGGTCGTTGCCGCGTGGCGTCGAACGCCAGTCGATGACCTCGCGCTTGGTGATGCCGGTCGATTCGTCGGCGGTTTCCTGAACGGAAATGCCATCGACCAGATCCTCGAATGCCACCCTGCCCTCGATTTCGGTGAGGATCGGGCGGGTATAAGGATCCCACTCGGCGATACGCTGGCCGCGTTTCACCTTGTCGCCATCGTCGACGAAGATGCGCGAACCGTAGGTGACGCGGTGCGTGGCGCGTTCCTTGCCGGCTTCGTCGAGGATCAGCACCGCCATGTTGCGGCCCATGACCATCAGCTGGCCGTCGGAGTTGCGCACCACGTTGCGGTTGCGGATCTCGACCTTGCCCTCATAGGAGGCTTCAAGGAACGAGGAATCCACCACCTGCGCCGTGCCGCCCATGTGGAAGGTACGCATGGTGAGCTGGGTGCCCGGCTCGCCGATCGACTGCGCCGCGATGACGCCGACAGCCTCGCCCTGGTTGACGGGAGTGCCGCGGGCCAGATCGCGTCCGTAGCAGACCGCGCAGACGCCGACCCTGACCTCGCAGGTCAGCGCCGAACGGATGCGAACCGACTGCACGCCGGCCTTTTCGATCAGTTCCACGTCACGCTCGTCCATCAGCGTTCCGGCCTTGACCAGAACCTCGCCGGTGACCGGATGGGTGATGTCGTCGAGCGAGGTGCGGCCGAGAACGCGCTGGCCAACCGAAGCGACGACCTGACCGGCATCGACGATCGGCTGCATGGTGAGGCCCTTGTCGGTGCCGCAGTCGAGCGAGTTGACGATGCAGTCCTGCGCCACGTCGACGAGACGACGCGTCAGGTAACCCGAGTTCGCCGTCTTCAAGGCGGTGTCGGCCAGACCCTTGCGGGCGCCGTGAGTCGAGTTGAAGTACTCGAGAACGGTGAGGCCTTCCTTGAAGTTCGAGATGATCGGCGTCTCGATGATTTCCCCGCTAGGCTTGGCCATCAGGCCGCGCATGCCGGCGAGCTGGCGCATCTGGGTGGGCGAGCCGCGCGCACCGGAGTGCGACATCATGTAGATCGAGTTCATCGGCTTCTGACGGCCGTTGTCCTCAAACTCGACCGCCTTGATGCGGGCCATCATTTCGTCGGCGACCTTTTCCGAGCACTTGGCCCAGGCGTCGACGACCTTGTTGTACTTCTCGCCCTGGGTGATCAGACCGTCATTGTACTGCTGCTCGTACTCCTTGGCCAAAGCCTCGGTGTCGGAGACCAGCTTGATCTTGGCGTCCGGGATCAGCATGTCGTCCTTGCCGAACGAAATGCCGGCACGGCAGGCGTGGCTGAAGCCGAGAGCCATGATGCGATCGCAGAAAATGACCGTCTCCTTCTGACCGCAATGGCGGTAGACGGTGTCGATCATCTTGGAGATGTTCTTCTTGGTCATCTCCTGGTTGGCGGTCTCGTAGGGCACGTTGTGGTTCTTCGGCAGCAGCTCGCCGATGATCATGCGGCCAGGCGTGGTGTCGTAGATCTTCGACACGACCTTGCCGTCGGCGTCGACCGTGCGGAAGCGCCCCTTGATCTTGGCATGCAGCGTGACTGCCTTGGTCTCGAGCGCGTGCTGGAGTTCGCCCATGTCGGCAAACACCATGCCCTCGCCCGGCTCGTTCTGATTGACGATCGAGAGATAGTAGAGACCGAGAACCATGTCCTGCGACGGCACGATGATCGGCGCACCGGAAGCCGGGTGCAGGATGTTGTTGGTCGACATCATCAGCACGCGGGCTTCGAGCTGCGCTTCCAGCGACAGCGGCACGTGGACCGCCATCTGGTCGCCGTCGAAATCGGCGTTGAAGGCCGTGCAGACCAGCGGGTGAAGCTGGATCGCCTTGCCTTCGATCAGGATCGGCTCGAACGCCTGGATACCGAGGCGGTGCAGCGTCGGTGCGCGGTTCAGCAGCACCGGATGCTCGCGGATGACCTCGTCGAGGATATCCCAGACCTCCGGACGCTCCTTCTCGACCAGCTTCTTCGCCTGCTTGACGGTCGAGGAGTAGCCCTTGGCGTCGAGACGGGCGTAGATGAAGGGCTTGAACAGTTCGAGCGCCATCTTCTTCGGCAGGCCGCACTGGTGGAGCTTGAGCTCCGGACCGGTAACGATGACCGAGCGGCCGGAATAGTCGACGCGCTTGCCGAGCAGGTTCTGGCGGAAGCGGCCCTGCTTGCCCTTCAGCATGTCGGACAGCGACTTCAGCGGACGCTTGTTGGCGCCGGTGATGACGCGGCCGCGGCGGCCGTTGTCGAACAGCGCATCGACGGCTTCCTGCAGCATGCGCTTTTCATTGCGCACGATGATGCCGGGCGCGCGCAGCTCGATCAGCCGCTTCAAGCGGTTGTTGCGGTTGATGACGCGGCGATAGAGGTCGTTCAGATCCGACGTGGCGAAACGGCCGCCGTCCAGCGGGACAAGCGGACGCAGGTCCGGCGGGATCACCGGAACCACCTTCATGATCATCCATTCCGGACGGTTGCCGGATTCCATGAAGTTCTCGACGACCTTGAGCCGCTTCAGGTATTTCTTCTGCTTGAGCTCGGAGGTGGTCGAAGCCAGCTCAGAACGCAGGTCGCCGGCGATCTTCTCGAGGTCCATGCCGGCCAGAAGGTCGTGGATCGCCTCGGCGCCGATCATGGCGGTGAACGAATCCTCGCCATACTCGTCGACGGCCATCATGTACTCTTCCTCGCTGAGCAGCTGGTGCTCCTTCAGCGCGGTGAGGCCGGGTTCGGTAACGATGTAGTTCTCGAAGTAGAGGACCCGCTCGATGTCCTTCAGCGTCATGTCGAGCAGCGTGCCGATGCGCGACGGCAGCGACTTCAGGAACCAGATGTGGGCGACCGGTGCCGCCAGCTCGATATGGCCCATGCGCTCGCGGCGGACGCGCGACAGCGTGACTTCGACGCCGCACTTCTCGCAGATGACGCCCTTGTATTTCATGCGCTTGTACTTGCCGCACAGGCACTCATAGTCCTTGATCGGGCCAAAAATGCGCGCGCAAAACAGGCCGTCACGCTCCGGCTTGAAGGTGCGGTAGTTGATGGTCTCCGGCTTCTTGATCTCGCCGAACGACCAGGACAGAATCTTCTCAGGGCTGGCAAGCGAGATCCGGATGGAATCGAACACCTGCGCAGGCGCCTGGGGATTGAAGAGATTCATGACCTCTTGGTTCATGCCGTTCTCCTTTTCGGGGTCCTCGAAAACCCCTTGCATCTAGCGCGGGCCAAACGCCCGCCGACTTGATCGGCCATCGGCCGAGAATTTGGTGCGTCCGGTCGCAGGAAGACCGCGGCCGGACGTCTTGCTTACTCGGCCGCGTCGGGCAGCCGGATCGGGTTGTCGTCGAGCTTGGTGTTCTCCAACTCGACATTGAGGCCGAGAGACCGCATTTCCTTGACGAGAACGTTGAAGCTCTCGGGAATGCCGGCCTCGAAGGTGTCGTCGCCTCTGACGATCGCCTCGTAGACCTTGGTGCGTCCGGCGACGTCATCCGACTTCACCGTCAGCATCTCCTGCAGCGTGTAGGCGGCGCCGTACGCTTCGAGCGCCCAGACCTCCATCTCGCCGAAGCGCTGGCCACCGAACTGCGCCTTGCCGCCCAGCGGCTGCTGGGTAACGAGCGAGTACGGACCGATCGAACGCGCGTGGATCTTGTCGTCCACAAGGTGGTGAAGCTTGAGCATATATATGTAGCCCATCGTCACTTTGCGATCGAACGGCTCGCCGGTGCGTCCGTCATAGAGCTGCGACTGACCGCTGGTGTGCAGGCCCGCCTGCTCCAGCATGATGTTGATGTCGGCCTCGTGCGCGCCGTCGAACACCGGTGTCGCGATGGAGACGCCGCGGCGCATCTGCTCGCTGAGGCGAACGATGCTCTCGTCGTCATATTCGCGGACCGGCTCGTTGCGGTCGTTGGCCGGCATGAAGCTCTCGAGCGTCTTGCGCAGCGGCTTGATGTCGCCCGCTGTCTTGTACGCATCGATCAGATCGCCGATCTTCCTGCCCATTCCGGCGCAGGCCCAGCCCAGGTGCGTTTCCAGAATCTGGCCGACATTCATGCGCGACGGCACACCCAGCGGGTTGAGCACGATGTCGGCATGCGTGCCGTCCTCGAGGAAAGGCATGTCCTCGACCGGAACGATCCGCGACACGACACCCTTGTTGCCGTGTCGGCCGGCCATCTTGTCGCCGGGCTGCATCTTGCGCTTCACGGCCACGAAGACCTTGACCATCTTCATGACGCCCGGAGGCATCTCGTCGCCGCGCTGCACCTTCTCGACCTTGTCCATGAAGCGCTGCTCGAGCGCCTTCTTGGAATCGTCGTACTGGCCACGCAGGGCTTCCAGTTCGCTCTGGAGCTTTTCGTTCTCCACGGCAAACTGCCACCACTGCGAACGCGGATACTCGTCGAGCGTGTCCTTCGACAGCTTCGAGCCCTTCTTGAAGCCCTTCGGCCCGGCAATCGCTTCCTTGCCGACGAGAACGTCGGAAAGACGCGAATAGACGTTGCGGTCGAGGATCGCCTGCTCGTCGTCGCGGTCCTTGGCGAGGCGTTCGATCTCCTCGCGCTCGATCGCCATGGCGCGTTCGTCCTTCTCGACGCCGTGGCGGTTGAAGACACGCACTTCGACGACGGTGCCGAAGGTTCCCGGAGGCATGCGCATCGAGGTGTCGCGCACGTCCGAGGCCTTTTCACCGAAGATGGCGCGCAGCAGCTTTTCTTCTGGCGTCATCGGGCTTTCGCCCTTCGGCGTGATCTTGCCGACCAGGATGTCGCCCGGCTGCACTTCCGCACCGATGTAGACGATGCCGGCCTCATCGAGGTTCTTCAGCGCTTCTTCCGAGACGTTGGGAATGTCGCGCGTGATCTCCTCCGGCCCCAGCTTGGTGTCGCGGGCCATGACTTCGAACTCCTCGATGTGGATCGAGGTGAAGACGTCGTCGGCGACGATGCGCTCGGACAGGAGGATGGAATCCTCGTAGTTGTAGCCGTTCCACGGCATGAACGCGACCAGCACGTTACGGCCGAGGGCCAGATCGCCGAGCTCGGTCGACGGGCCGTCGGCGATGATGTCGCCCTTGTTGACCCGGTCGCCCATGCGCACCAGCGGACGCTGGTTGATGCAGGTGTTCTGGTTCGAACGCTGGAACTTCATCAGCCGGTAGATGTCGACGCCGGACTTGCCGGGATCGAGATCTTCCGTGGCGCGGATGACGATACGCGTCGCGTCCACCTGGTCGACGATGCCGCCGCGGCGGGCGCCGATGGCGGCGCCCGAGTCACGGGCGACGATCGGCTCCATGCCGGTGCCGACGAACGGCGCTTCGGCGCGCACCAGCGGCACGGCCTGACGCTGCATGTTCGAGCCCATCAGCGCACGGTTGGCGTCGTCGTTCTCGAGGAACGGGATCAGGGCCGCGGCCACCGACACCATCTGCTTCGGCGACACGTCCATTAGATCGACGTTTTCGCGCGGCGCCATCATCACTTCGCCGGCGTTGCGGCAAATGACGAATTCGTCGACGAAATGACCATTCTTGTCGAGCTCGGCATTGGCCTGCGCGACGTGGTGCTTGGCCTCTTCCATAGCCGACAGGTAAACGACTTCATTGGTCAGCTTGCCGTTGACGATCTTGCGGTACGGGCTCTCGATGAAGCCGTATTTGTTGACGCGCGCGAAGGTCGCAAGCGAGTTGATCAGGCCGATATTCGGTCCTTCCGGCGTCTCGATCGGGCAGATGCGGCCGTAATGCGTCGGGTGCACGTCGCGCACCTCGAAACCGGCACGCTCGCGGGTCAGACCGCCCGGTCCAAGCGCCGAAAGACGGCGCTTGTGGGTGATCTCCGACAGCGGGTTGGTCTGATCCATGAACTGCGACAGCTGCGAGGAACCGAAGAACTCGCGCACGGCGGCAGCCGCCGGCTTGGCGTTGATCAGGTCCTGCGGCATCACCGTATCGATCTCGATCGAGGACATACGTTCCTTGATCGCGCGCTCCATGCGCAGCAGGCCGACGCGGTACTGGTTCTCCATCAGCTCGCCGACCGAGCGCACGCGGCGGTTGCCGAGATTGTCGATGTCGTCGATCTCGCCCTTGCCGTCGCGCAGTTCGACCAGCGTCTTGACCACGGCCAGGATGTCGTCCTTGCGCAGCACGCGCACGGTATCCTCGGCCTTGAGCTCGAGGCGCATGTTCATCTTGACGCGGCCAACGGCCGACAGATCATAGCGCTCGCTGTCGAAGAACAGCGAGTTGAACATGGCTTCAGCGGTTTCCAGCGTCGGCGGCTCGCCGGGGCGCATGACGCGGTAGATGTCGAACAGCGCGTCCTGGCGGCTCTCGTTCTTGTCGACGTTGAGCGTGTTGCGGATGTAGGCGCCGACGTTGACGTGGTCGATGTCGAGGACCTTGATCTCATCGTCACCGGTGCCAAGCAGCACTTTCAGTGTCTTTTCGTCGATCTCGTCACCGGCTTCGAGGAAGATCTCGCCGGTCCCGTAGTTGACAATATCCTCGGCAAGGTAGTTGCCGAGCAGATCCTCGTCGGTCGCCTTGATCGCCTTGAGACCCTTTTCGCCAAGCGCCCTGGCCTGGCGGGCGGTGATCTTCTTGCCGGCCTCGACGACGACTTCGCCGGTGTCGGCGTCGACCAGGTCACCAACGGCCTTGAGGCCGCGGAAACGCTCGACGTTGAACGGGATGCGCCAATGGTCGCCGGCGCGCTTGTAGGTGATCTTGCTGTAGAAGGTCGACAGGATCTCTTCGCCGTCCATGCCGAGCGCCATCAGCAGCGACGTCACCGGAATCTTGCGGCGGCGATCGATGCGGGCATGCACGACGTCCTTGCTATCGAACTCGATGTCGAGCCACGAACCGCGATAGGGAATGACGCGCGCGGCAAACAGAAGCTTGCCGGACGAGTGCGACTTGCCCTTGTCATGGTCGAAGAAGACGCCCGGCGAACGGTGCATCTGCGAGACGATGACGCGCTCGGTGCCGTTGACGATGAAGGTGCCGTTCAAGGTCATGAGCGGCATGTCGCCCATGTAGACGTCCTGCTCCTTGATGTCCTTGATCGACTTGGCGCCGGTATCCTCGTCGATATCGAACACGATGAGGCGCAGCGTCACCTTGAGCGGCGCCGCATAGGTCAGGTCGCGCTGACGGCATTCGTCAACGTCGAATTTCGGTCCCTCGAACTCATACTTCACGAATTCCAGCATCGAGGAGCCGGAAAAATCGGAAATCGGGAAGACCGACTTGAAAACTGCCTGCAGTCCCTCGTCAGGACGCCCACCCTTGGGCTCCTCCACCATCAGGAACTGGTCATAGGATGCCTTCTGAACCTCGATCAGGTTCGGCATCTCCGCAACTTCCGGGATCTTTCCGAAAAACTTGCGTACGCGTCTGCGGCCATTGAAAGTCTGGGTCTGGGCCATCGTCGCTCCTTAGCTCAATTCTCGGGACGAGCCTCGCCGCGGCTCGCCTTGCATCTCGGGCCACCTTGGCGGCCCTGTCTTGTTGCCCGCCGCCTGTCGGCGGCTTCTTGTCTTTTCACCCGGCGCCAATTGGCGGCGGGCCAGAAACGGGAGAAAACCCGTTTCCTGAAGGCCGGTTTGCGGCCCTCAGGAAAGAGGTTTTCGCACTCTTCGCGTTACGCAGCCTCCCTTCGACGCGAAAGGAGTGGCGGACGGCGCGACGCCGTCCGCCGGTACTCAACGCGTACTTCAGTTCGACCTTGGCGCCGGCTGCTTCCAGCTGGGCCTTGAACTTGTCCGCGTCGGCCTTGGAAACGGCTTCCTTGACCGGCTTCGGAGCCGCCTCGACCAGGTCTTTGGCTTCCTTGAGGCCAAGACCGGTGATGGCGCGAACTTCCTTGATGACGTTGATCTTCTGAGCGCCTGCCTCGGTGAGGACGACGTCGAATTCCGTCTTTTCCTCGACCGGAGCAGCAGCGGCCGCAGCGCCGCCGGCAGCGGCAACCGCCACCGGAGCAGCGGCGGAAACGCCCCACTTTTCTTCAAGAAGCTTCGACAGCTCGGCCGCCTCGAGGACGGTCAGCTTCGAAAGGTCGTCTACGATCTTTGCCAGATCAGCCATTGCAATGTTCCTTCATAAGGTTCGAACGTGTGTTTGTGATAGCGAGGAACGGCCTCATGCCGCCTCGTCCTTCCGGGCGTAAGCGCCGATGACGCGCGCGACCGAGGCCGCAGGCGCATTGACGATCTGGGCGATCCGGGTTGCCGGCGTGGCGATCATGCCAACCAGCCTGGCGCGCAGCTCATCGAGCGACGGAAGTGTGGCGAGTGCCTTCACACCGTCGGCATTGAGCGAGGTGGTGCCCATTGCGCCGCCGAGAATGACGAGCTTGTCATTTCCCTTGGCGAAATCGGACGCGACCTTCGGCGCCGCAATCGGATCCTCCGAATAGGCGATCAGCGTCTGTCCCTTGAACAGCTCGATGATCGATGCGGAGTCCGTGCCCTGAAGAGCGATTTTGGCGAGACGGTTCTTCGCGACTTTGACGGTGCCACCGGCGGCGCGCATTTTCGACCGAAGGTCGTTCATTTGCGCGACGGTGATACCGGCGTAGTGGGCCACGACGACTGAACCAGCGCTTGAAAACGCATCATTCAGGCCCGTGACGAGTTCGCGTTTTTCCGCTCTGTCCACTGCCTATCTCCAGTTGACCCCTGCCCTCTACGAAGGACAGGCGTCGGGTTGCCTTTTGCCGGCCGGGCCATCCAGTAACGGATCTCCCGAACGACGCTCGAGGATCCTGCCCCCTTTCGCCACACCTGCCGGCCAGCCGGACGGTGCGCAGACAAAAGGCAAACACGGTTCGAACCTTTCATTGGAGCTTGTGGCTCCTTTGTCCGGTCTTCACCCGTCTCATGCAGGCCCGCATGAATTAAGGCCCACATCACCTAAGGCTTGGGGGCCGCCTGCAATCTCGGACAGGATGTCCGGAAGCCTTTCGACTTCCGGTACCGGGCCGCCGACAGGTCGGAGGCCCGGAATTTTTTCACGGATCAGCGTTTTAGCGGCCGATCCAATTGTTCGTATCAGGACGCTGCGAGCGTCGAGACGTCGAGCTTGAGGCCCGGGCCCATCGTCGAGGTGACCGACACCTTCTTGACGTAGTTGCCCTTGGCACCAGCCGGCTTTGCCCTGGTCACCGCATCAGCGAAGGCGCGGACGTTTTCTTCCAGCGCCTTGACGTCGAACGAGACCTTGCCGACGCCGGCGTGAACGATACCGGCCTTCTCGACGCGGAACTCGACGGCGCCGCCCTTCGATGCCTTGACGGCGGCGGTAACGTCGGTGGTGACGGTGCCGACCTTCGGGTTCGGCATCATGCCGCGCGGACCGAGCACCTTGCCGAGACGGCCGACCAGCGGCATCATGTCCGGCGTGGCGATGCAGCGGTCGAAGTCGATCGTGCCCTTCTGGACGATGTCGACCAGATCCTCGGCTCCGACGATGTCGGCGCCGGCGGCCTTGGCCTCCTCGGCCTTGTCGCCACGCGCGAAGACGGCGACGCGAACGCTGCGGCCGGTGCCGTTCGGCAGGTTGACCACGCCGCGGACCATCTGGTCGGCATGGCGCGGGTCGACGCCGAGGTTCATCGCGACTTCGATCGTCTCGTCGAACTTCACCGAGGAGCGATCCTTGAGCAGCTTCAGCGCCTCACCCAAAGCATAAGCCTTGTTGGGATCGATGCCTTCGCGGGTCTTCGATACACGCTTTGCAATCTTTGCCATGATCTCAGCCCACCACTTCCAGACCCATCGAGCGGGCGGAGCCCTCGACCATGCGCATGGCCGCCTCGACGTCGTTTGCGTTCAGATCCTTCATCTTCTGCTCGGCGATGGCGCGCACCTTGTCGCGGCCGATCGTGCCGGCCTTGACCTTGCCCGGCTCCTTCGAGCCCGACTTCAGGTTCGCAGCCTTCTTCAGGAAATAGCTCACCGGTGGCGTCTTCATGACGAAGGTGAACGACTTGTCCTGGTAGTAGGTGATGACGACCGGAACCGGCGAGCCCTTTTCCATTTCCTGGGTCTGCGCGTTGAACGCCTTGCAGAACTCCATGATGTTGATGCCACGCTGACCAAGCGCCGGGCCGATCGGGGGCGACGGCGTGGCCGATCCCGCGGAAACCTGGAGCTTGAGCTGGCCTGCAATTTTCTTAGCCATCTCTCTTCCTGCCTTTTCTCATGCCGGTCTTGCCGGCGGTTGCAGTCTGGTGGTGCGGTCCGCGCAGCCGGCTAAAGCCGCATTCGCCTCCCACCCGTTTTTGGCCGCGCGATCTCCGCGCCGCCTTCCCTGCCGCCGAAACCGGTGCAGGGATTTCGGATCAGCCCTTCTCGACCTGTCCGAATTCCAGATCGACCGGCACAGCGCGCCCGAAGATCGAAACTTCCACCTTGAGCCGCGCCCGCTCCTCGTCCACTTCCTGGACGAAACCGTTGAAGGACGCGAATGGTCCATCCGAAACGCGGATCGCTTCGCCGATCTCGAACGTCACCGACGGCTTCGGCCGCTCGACGCCCTCCTGAACCTGGTTCAGGATACGCTGGGCCTCGGCTTCGGTGATCGGCACCGGCTTGGAGTCGCCCAGGAAACCGGTGACCTTCGGCGTGTTCTTGACGAGCGAGAACACTGCGTCGGTCAGATTGGCTTTCAGCAGCACATAGCCCGGAAAGAACTTGCGCTCGGCATCGACCTTGCGGCCGCGGCGGATCTCGACGACCTTCTCGGTCGGCACCACGATCTGCTCGATGTCGGCGGACAGGCCCTTCTGCTTGGCCTTGTTCTCGATGTCCTCGGCGACCTTCTTTTCAAAGTTCGAGTAGGCGTGGACGATGTACCACCGCGCGGTCATTTCAAGACTTCTCCGTAATCGCCGGACTTACTGTCCGAGGCCGAGGATTTTTTCGACCGCAAAGCCCATGGCCACGTCTGCGGTAAAGAAAAAGATCATCGCGATGACCGCGAACACAAGAACCATCACCGTCGAGATCATCGTTTCGCGCCGCGACGGCCAAGTGACCTTGGCGGTCTCCGCGCGAACCTGCTGGAGAAAGGTGAAGGGATTTGTGGTTTTCGAAGCCATATGCCGCTCTGTCTGCAAGACCCGTTGGCCGGGCCTCCTGGATGATCCCGCTGGCCGGGACGTGCCGCTTGAGCGTGCGTTCGCGCCGAATCAGCGCAATCATTTCGCCCATGCAAATCAGACGCGTAAAGCCGGCTTCCCAGCTCCACGCGTCGCGTGTCTGTTTCGTCTACATAAAACCGATTCTTGATCCACGCAAGTGGCAAGTGTCCGCTTTATGCCCAAACGCCGCCTCGGAACCATCCAGTCGTCCCGTCCCGGCTATGCGGCCCTTATGCCGCAACTTATGCTATATGGCAAGTCACAAGCCGATTTTCAAAGGCCGCACTGCAAAAGAATCGTTTTTAGGTATCCATTCAAAGAATGGCACGGGCAGCAGGGCTCGAACCTACGACCTGCGGTTTTGGAGACCGCCGCTCTACCAACTGAGCTATGCCCGTATGCGCAATGTCGGCGCAGCAGGCGCTTCCTAAAAGCTTCCGCGCGCTCTGTAAAGAGCGACGTGCGCTACCCGGCCTTCATCTTCGAAAGTCCAGGCGTCCTCCCGGCCATTTCCCGTCGATCCGTTGATTGCTGACGATCAAGCCGACCCAGGGACGCACGATCTCCGGGTCGGTCAGATTGATATATTTTCCAACCAGCCCTTTCGCACCCTGGCGCCGCGCATCGATGAGCCCCTTGCGCACGCCATCATGCCAATCGAACAGCAGGTAAACCCTCTCTCCCGCCGTCTTCACCTCGCCCCGGCCGGACTTCCATTTATCCTTGCTATCGCCCGGGATCGTGGGATCGGCACCGCCGTTCCATCGGCTGGACCAGCTGCCTTCGATGGTGTCGTTGCGGTCGCGGTCGCTTTCGGTGCCCCAGGCCTCGGCATTTTCATCGCTTGGAGTTCCCTCCAGTTTCACGCCGGCGGCGAACGCCAACACCTCCTCGTCGTCTGGAGTGGGGACGTCCATGACGCCAAACGGATTTCGGGATCCGCGGTCGCTGTCAGAATTTGCTTTGCTGTCCGATCCCATCGCAGGCCTCCGGTTTTTCAGCGCGGCCCCCGCCAGCCACGGCGGCCTCAAACCGTTCCAGCCTGGCGGACCGAACCATTCACCGCCACCCATTTCCCGCAAATCGGGTCCTGGCGGCAGGCTTTCGACCGATTCGCGCCCCGGTCAGTCTCCCGAAGGCGCCTTGTATGGGCCGCCCGGCACCCCCCAATCCCAGGCCGGCATTGGTTCGGTCTCGGGATCGCAGGTCGGGCCCTTGTTGGAGTTCATCTTGGCCAGCCGCGATCCCCATTCGACATAGGCCATGAAAGCCGAGCGGAATTCGGGATCGTCAGGCAGCCCGACCTCGTCGGCGGCGTCGGCGAGAAGGTTGATCCAGCGCCGGCGCTGCTCCTCGGTCAGATGCTTGCCGAGATGGTGCATCACCATCTCGCGATGGCCGCCGTGCTTTTCGCTGTAGGTTTTCGGTCCACCAAAAACTTCGCCGATGAAAGCCGCGACGTGAGCGGGATGGTCCGGCGACATGTGCTTGAACACCGGCCCGACGATGGGGTCCCGAGAGACGTTGTCGTAGAAGGTTTGGGTCAGGCGGTTCAGCGCTTCGGTGCCGCCTGCCCATTCAAACATGGACATCCTGGCTCATTCGCGATCCCTCCCATGCTGGTCTTCAACCGCGCTGGACGATAGCGGAAACATCGAGCGCCGCTCAACCTGCCTCGATGGCCAGTGCAAGGTTGCGCTAAAGCTTCGCCGGCGTCTCTGCCTCGGCGCTGGCGGACGGCAGAACGCGGCAGTTGTCGGGCTTCGGCGACGACTTGCAGATGGTGGCGCCCGTCAGCGCGTCCACCGATTGCGGCCCCGTCGTCAGTCCAACCTTCAGCATTAGGTCGGGTTCGAGCTGGCGCTCGACCGAGCGCTGCTCGAGCGCGGCGAACAGACCGGGACCAATCGCCATGTCCTCGAGATAGGGCTTAATTATCTGCTGCTGTCCCATCAGGTACATGCCGAGCCGCGCTTGCGGACCGACAAACCGTCTGACGCCGCCGGCAAGCATGAGCGCGCACGCCGAATCGCATACCGCTCCCGAATCGACGGTCAGGCCGGCATAGGCGCCCTCTTTAGCCAAGCAACTCCACTCTCCCGGGTCGCAGCCAACAAAATCGGTGCGGGCGACGGCGATGTCGAGCTTCTTTTCGTGGATAAGTCGCCCCACCGCCAGTGCACTGAACAGGTCGCCTCCTTGTGAGCTGACCACCACCGGCAGCCGTCGGTTGCCAAGCATGGCGAGCAACTGGCGCAGCTTCTGCGGGGTCTGAGGCGCAATCGCGCCTTCGGCCGAGATCCATTCCGGGCAGTTTGGATTGCAAAGCGGGTTGCTGCCGCGAACCACAACGAAGCGCATGTCTGCGACCTCCTTCGGCCGCGGGGTTTCGAGCCCTGCGGGTGCAGGCTCGGCTTTCGCCACCACCTCGCCGGCCGGCTTCGTGATATTCGCCGGCGCCGGCACCTCCCTGCAACTCGCCGGCAACGGATCGGACGTGCATAGGGTTGGCGCGGTCAGCAGGTCGACGGCATCCCGGCTGGTGACGAGATTCATTTGCAGCATGTCGTAGGGAGCCAATTGCTGGATACCGCTGGCCGGTGTGCTTTTCATGGTCTCGAGCACACCCAGGCCGACGCCCATCTCCTTCAGATAGGCCGCCAGCTTCCGCTCCAGCGGCTTGTTCATCTCATAGGTCTTGTAGCTGCCGGCGTTCTTCCGGCTGACGACCTTGGTGCTGAGAATCTTCTTCTTGCCCTTCACCATGCGGTAGGTGGTGCGGTACAGCAATTTCGTCCGGATATAGGTCGTGGTGATCTGATGGACGCCGAGAAAGGCCCATTCGCCTACCACGCGCCGGATGCCGCCGGAAAACATCAACGGACAGGCGGAATTGCAGATGGCGCCATCGGCATAAGCATTGCCAAAATAACGGGCGCTCTTGCCGTCGTTTTCCTTGCAGTTCTTCACATCTGGCAGACAGCCGACGAAGCGGGTTTTGCCGACGGCGATATCGAGCTTGTTCTTGCGGATCAGGCGACCAAGTGTCAGCGCCGCTTCGACATTGCCGCCGGGGGAATCGACGACGATCGGCAGCTTTCGGCCGCCAAGCGCTTTCAGCGCGCGTTTGAACAGGGCCGGCGTGCCGGCTTCTATCGAGCCTTCCGCCGATATCCATTCCGGACAGGTCGGCTCGCAGCCCGGCGCGCTGCTGCGCACGACGACGAACCGCATCGTCGGGCCGAAATCCGGCGCGGATTTTTCCGGCGTGGATTTCTTTGCATCCGCTGCGAAGGCAGCGTGGCCCATGGCAAGCAACGACACCAGGCAGATCAGCCCTAGCGACCACCATGCCTGACTATGCAAACGGCGCCATGGAACCATTTGGGCAGCCCCCCTCGATGCAACCTATACTAGTTATGGCAGAGGCGCTTGCAACAGGATTTGAAGCAATGCGGTTAATCCATTGCCAGAATATCAGAATCAAAAGGGCGGCCCGAAGACCGCCCCTTTGCATCCGATCTCAACCGGCAGCGCCGGCGATTACTCTGTGATGGTGACGACGATGCCGGCACCGACGGTGCGGCCGCCTTCGCGGATGGCGAAGCGCAGCTTCTCTTCCATGGCGATCGGCACGATCAGCTCGACATCGACGGTGATGTTGTCACCCGGCATCACCATCTCGGTGCCTTCCGGCAGCGACACGATGCCGGTCACGTCCGTCGTGCGGAAATAGAACTGCGGACGGTAGT